>CADCDW010000005.1:0-7021 GCA_902800325.1 uncultured Lachnospiraceae bacterium | reverse complement strand
CCTTTAGCATGTCTCGTTGGATATACCGCCCTGTCACTGTATCCGTAATCAGTAAACTGACCTTCCATAAATCCGTCTCTGTCGGCAAAATAAGTATTTACCTCATCTATATCAAGACAGAAAAGCTTATCGACTGTATCATTTCCGGCAGCTGCAGACGGATTCATCCAACTGTAACGGTCAGCCCAGAAGCTGTTATACTCGGGATTTGATACGGTAGTATCAAGAATTAAAGCTTTTTCTGCATCCGTAAACATCTTTCCATAATAGTCATCACCATTTAGCTGTTCTCTTAATGTGGAGTCCTCCCATAATATCCTACTCCAATCTCCATTCTCATCCTTTTTACTCTCATTTATTTCATAGAATTTACAATGCTCTATACCGTATTCTGTTATAAGAAGCATCTTTCCTTCTTCTATGGCAAGAACTCTCCATGAAACAGGCTCAGGTCCGTTAAAGTAAAAATCATCACACTCAAAAGCACCGAATGAAACTATATCTCCGACCTGTGCATTTTTAAGAGCCTCAACATTTCCGGCATCCAGCGGTTTTGACATATCAACCTTTGTAATACTTCCGTCTGCAGTATCGGAATGCTCATTTTCACAATTAGCAGCCTTTTCTCTGTCAACTCTTATAACGGGTCTTGAGCCCATGTAACTTGCCGTAACCTCAATACACGAAAATTCAATACCATCACTCAAACCGCCCAGACCATAACAATTATCTGTATTATGAACTCCCGGTGTACGTGTCCAAAATCCTGCAATATCACTGCCATCAAGTGTATAATCCGTAGTCCACAAAAATCTGTTTTTGGCAAATTCAGTAGGCATAGACGATCTGTCATTTAATTCAGGCATATATTGTCTTACTTCGCCTATGTCAAGATAATATACCTTATCAACCGTCTCAGGTCCATCATAACAATCAACCTGTTCCCCTTTATAATGCTTTTCAAGATTTTCGTCATATGCTTCATGAATATAATCCGCATATGCCAGGTTTGATAATGTTGTTTCAAGAATCGCATCCTGCTGAGCCTTTGAGAAAGTGTAATTATAAAACGGTCCGTTTAACATTGCTCTTGCATCACACATATCCCAGGTACACATTTCCCAGTCATAATTATAAAGATTTGAATCGATGACATATTCGGTTATAAGCACCAATGTTCCGTCATCTTCCACATCAAGAATCTTCCATGATAAAGGCTCTGCTCCGTTATCAAAATCATTATCCTGTTCAAAATATCCGAAACGCACGTAGTCACCTGTTGTAGCATCCGCTATCGGGACAATCTCGTTTTCTGTATATACCTCTTTTGTATCAAGAGGATTTTCTTCTATAATTTCCTCTGTAGTCTCATCCCGACCTGTTTCTACCGGATTTGCATCGGATGAAGTTCCATCCTCATCGACATGTTTCTCTTCCCATTTCTTCTTTATTCGTTCATTATCTATATTGGATTTCTTACCACAACCTGAAAGCATCGACGCAGAAAGCATCAAAATCATTCCGGTTGATATAAGCTTCCTTCTGAATTCTCCCATAAATCCTCCTTTTCATTTTAAGCTTGTATCTATAAACTCAATTATCACTAAAGTTGAAATCCATCATCATTATAAAGGAGGCAGTTCCTGCCATCCCGGTGGTGCACTCCCGGGATCACCGTAATAGTATTCATCATTGTTTTGATAAAGCGTTCCTCCGTCATGAGGCGTCTTTACTATGCTGCCGTCAAGAGACTGATAAGAATCTCTTTCATTTATTACATCACACCAGCTTTCGGTAAATCTATCGGCTGCGGTTCCTCCCTGATAGTCATTTAACAGATCATTAAATTCCCTATTCGATGCATTTTGCGCATCAAGTCTTATCGCCCAGAGCTGCTCTGAGTAAGCTTTGACAAGATATGCAAATCTTGGCATAAGTGCAAAGTTTTCATAAATTATCTGATAATAATCATGATAGTAATCAAAAGCCTCATCACTTGTTGCGGCATACATCATTACAAAATCGTTATCCCAAGAATCAAAGGTTATACTAGCGGGATTAGCTACCCATTGAATCTCAAATCCATAATTTACAGCCATTGCCTCAGTATGATATTGTATACCGTCATAATTAAGATAATCCTGTCTATATCCAACTGTCGCTTCCGCCCCGACGAGGCTCCAGTTATTGCCCATCGTATTTCCCGGCAGAGAATTTACCGTTTCAAGCTGCTCCATACTTGAAGAAACCATTGTTTGGAGATTTCCGTCCACATAATCTAAAAGTTCCTGAGGCTTATTTAAATCACATATCCATGTATGATCGGTCGAAAAATTATTATCATAAAAATATGTTATATACTCATCCGCTGTCATATACGGCTGTATCTTTATTCTCTGAACCGGATCAATCTTTGGCTGATCCACGTTTCCCATGGAATCCATACTCTGCTCATAATGAGACGCCGTCTGGTAAATAACTGTCGCTGCCCCATCCGGACTTTGAAATACAACTGTTGCCTGTCCCGGGTAAGACATATCTGCAGTATTCCAGTTTACGGCTGTCTCCATAGTCCATCCATACGGTACAAAGGCTTCTACCACCTCTACACCCGAAGCCTGATCGTAACCCGTCTGCATACTTCCGAATATTCCATTATATTGCGAAGTATCAAGACTTGAAACAGGCTGTGCCGGTTCCTGTGAAAATATGTCTTCAGTCGAAAGAGGCCCTCCGATCCCTATAAGATTTACAGTTTCCTCTGTTGTATTATCATAATTTTCCGTATTTCCTTCAGATGTATTATTTGTATCGGAGCAGCCTGTCAAAATCCCTGCGCAAATAGATCCGATAAGCGCTGCAAAAAGTAATCTTTTTTTCTTCATATAGTCTTTCCTTTCATTCCCGATTTATGATTTATTCGATTTTAAATGCAGGTGCGGTGCATTTAAACATCGTTTCCGAAACTACAGGATCAGAATTGTCCTGACTTATCCATACCTCCCCTTTGTCTACATAGCATTCCGAAATTTCATACATCATTCCGATTTCAACTGCATCTCCGTCATGTATGACTTCATCTGTATCAAGCCAACACTGGAAATATTGAACCGTGTGCGGGTATAAATAAAAACTCAGATTATTTCCAAATGCTGCCTTTCCGTTTGCCTCAACTTTATCACCCCAGCAATCAAAATGATAAGCCATATCCGAATCATTAACGACAAAGCCTTTTACAAGATTTGTTGCCCCCTCTTCTTCACGCGTATTTACTCTTGTTATATAAAATTTCACACCATTATAATCAATCATAGGCGTAAAAGCTGATAAATCCGGCACGTCACTTACAACATTTTCCTGTCCGTGCGGATAAAAGGACACATCCTCAGCTATAAGACCGAGATAATCCTCATCCTTTGCGAGTGCGATGAACTCAATGCTTGTCGGTTCCGGAGAAAAACCGGTATAATCAAAATCCCAGTTGTGATCATCAAGCCAGACAACCGAAATCTCTCTTGTCTGTCCGCGTGCAATCCTTGATTCAGGTGTAAGCAATTTAGTACCTATATCAACTCCGTTATATCTTGAGCAATTCAGATATACCCATATACCGCCTTTTTTTCTGTTGCTTGTTACTTTCAAATCCCATCTGTAATGTGTATCCTCAAGTTCTCCATACTCATCTTCTGTATTAGGATGATGTATATTTATTATCTCAATAGTCATAACCTCATTATCAACAAGTATCGGATTTTCAGGAACGTAATCCTCTCCATTGTCCGGATCGTGATTTACATTATCCGATTGCTCCTCGGTTGACACATCACTGCCATCTTCAGTGGTATCTTCAAAAGTCAGATCTTCATTTGTAGTGTCTGCAATATCCGTGGTTGTTTTTTCCGTAGTTGTTTTATCTTCTTTCTTTCCTGAATCATCAGACTTTTTATTCTTTAAAACAACAATCAAAACAACTGCAATAATCACTACCGCAACAGCCGCAATTATACCTATCAAAAGCCCTTTATTGTTTTTTTTGCCATTTCCGCCTCCGGATGTATTATTTCCGTTGCTTCCCGATTTTTCATTATTTTCCGGTTGCTGATAGTACTGCTGATTCGGTTGTTGTGCCTGGTCCTGAGATCCTCCTTGTGCCTGATTCTGCTGTTCATACTGTTGTTGATAGTATTGTTGTTGCATCTCGTACTGCTGTTGGTAGTACTGTTGTTGCATTTCATACTGTTGCTGTGCATCATACTGCTGATAATACTGCTGCTGTGCATCATACGGCTGATAATACTGCTGCTGTGCATCATATTGTTGCTGATTAGCATTTGCCTGTACATCCAAATTTCCTTGTTGATTATATTGTTGGTTATTATTTTGTTGATTATTGTCCATGCTACCCTCTCCTTCTCATATTTTTGAATCAGAATATCTTACTATTCATAATCGATTTCTGTTGTCCCCTCAATTATTTTATACGGCATAGAGAAACTGTATTGCTGTTCAGGTAAAAGTTCTTCTGCTGTGTCGGCATTATATATCGAATACGGAATACTTATGTTAAAGCCGTTTTCCGCTCCGTACTCTTCATCCATACTTATCCATCCCTGGAAATATGCCGTTGTATGAGCAGGCGCATCTACTTGAATTCTGTCTGCCCGGTCGAAAGCAACATCATTTACATATATATTTCCGTCACCATAACATGCCACCAATGCATAATAATTATCCGATTCATTTACCAGAAAGCCTTCCATTTCAATATATCCGTATTCATCAATATATGTATCCGTTATAAAGAATTTAAGTCCTTCATAGTTAAGGAAAGGTATAAGCCCCGTCAAATCAGGTACGGAAGATTTGTCATGCTCTGCCCCTTCGGCATAAAACTCCACTTGTTCGTTAAGTAAAGTATTATAATCATCATCCCCGACCAAAAGTCTGAATTTTATCGACATCGCATCGCCAAAATATGCATAATTATCTATAAACTGAAGCCAATCAAACGAAACATTTACCGACTGACCGCATTCGATAGACGAACCATCATTAAAATGTCTTCCTCCGATAACAACATTGTTATATTGTATATCAAGGAAATCCACGTATATTTCACCCTTTTTTCGATTATTGGTTACCTTTATGTCCCATCTGTATCTTTGATCTTCCGGATAATTCTCACCGGGATCATACCGGTGTATATTTACTATCTCTATAGTCAGCACTTCATTTTCATATATCACCGGATTATCAGGAACATAATTCATCGAATCCGTTGTCTGTTGTTCTGTTTGCGAATCTTCAACCGTACCTTCAACTGTAGTTGCCTCTGCAGTCGTTTCCGTAGATTCTACAGATGTCGTTGTTTCTGTTGTTTTATCTTCTTTATCTTTTTTATCATCCTTCTTGTTTTTTAAGATGATAACCGTTACTATAATTGCCGCAACAACCAAAACAGCTATAAAGAAGCATTACCTTCGGATACAGGTTGCTGATAATTTTGCTGATATGCCTGTTGATATACCTGCTGACCATCGTAACTTTGCTGCTGTGCATACTGCTGCCCGTCGTACGCCTGCTGCTGTACATATTGTTGTCCGTCGTATGCCTGCTGCTGATAGTATTGCTGTTGCATATCATACTGTTGTTGGTAATACTGCTGTTGTGCCTCGTACTGTTGTTGATAGTACTGTTGCTGCATATATTGCTGTTGACCGTCAACAGGATGTTGATTGTATATATTAGCCTGCGGCTGATCTGCCGCTCCCTGTACGTTCTGAATACCGCCCTGATTATTGTCCATAGTGTATGCCTCCTAACTTTATTTCGAGAACTGCCATTTTTTTCTTATCTATACGACAATCCCTTAAGCAGCGCCATAGCCGCATTGTCGGCATCATCTCCGTAATAATCCGCATCAATAAACAATATTATCGAATATGCGTTGTCATTTGCTTCAAAGTATGCAAAATATTCAATCATATGACAGTATTTTGCATCTTCGTTCTCAGAAAAAGCATCACTCATATATTCGCTGTCTTTTTCATTTCTATAAAGATAATTAATCACAAATCCGTTATCAGATTGGAAATCAACCTTCTCATAACCATCAGCCGGATGCTGTTCCTCTACCCAACTGTCAATGGTTTTTCCGTCATCGGAAAGGCTCCAATAGTCAACATCAACGAAATAACTTGCAACAACACCCGCATTTTCGTCTGAGAGCTGACAATGTATTGTATCTGTATATCCTTCCGAATCAATTGTACCTATCATAGTATATCCTTCAGGTATTGTTACATTGATATCTTCATAAGGAAATACTATAGTTTCTGAGGTTTTTTCTCCTCTTTCAACTCTTATTGCCCCGACATTAATGTATGCATCATACATCACAGCAAATTCTTCCGGTGATAAGCTTACAAAATCCATTGATTCATCATCATCCTTCAAAGTAAGCTTATCTCCTTCTATAATAATCTCCACTTGCTCACCATCCGCGGTAATCGATGTATCATCAAATGTAAATTCAAGCGCCAGCTCACCCCTGATGACTATATATCCCGTTTTATCCTTATCATTAAACACCATAAACGAGTATTCTCCGGCATCGGCATAGCTTTGTAAAACGCTTGAATAATCCGAACCGGAACCATCATCTATAGCGACTAATTCATAATATCTTTCTTCCACCGGTGCCTCTGTGGTTACTTCCTCAGTTGTTGTTTCTTCAGTAGTCAAATCTCCGGTAGTAACATCTTCTGTACCATCTGCAGTCGTTACATTTTCTGTCGTCTTACCATCTTTATCTTTCTTATCATCCTTCTTGTTTTTTAAGATAATCACCGTTACTATAACTGCCGCAACAACCAAAACAGCTGCAATAATACCGATTATAAGCCCGGCCTTTTTCTTTCCACCGTTATTTTTATCGCCGTTACCGACGTCAGAAGCATTACCTTCGGATACAGGTTGCTGATAATTTTGCTGATATGCCTGTTGATATACCTGCTGACCA
>CADCDW010000004.1 GCA_902800325.1 uncultured Lachnospiraceae bacterium | reverse complement strand
GACGGTTTTGACAACACCGTTCGAAAGAAAAGCGCGTGAAGCTACAGTAGCTTCACGCGCTTTTGGTCTATAGGGTTTCACTGAAGTCAGCGTCCTGTCTGCAACTGGAAGGAGCGCACGGTGTAGAGATACTGGCCGTAGGCAAAACTGATGGTGAAGTCGGCCATGCCGCGGCGCAGGCTGGGCTTGCCATAGAGCTCGGCGGTGTAGCGCACGGAGCGGCCGGGGGCGATGGAAGCCACGATGGCCGTAGGCGAAACCATAACCTTTTTCGTACCCGTCACACCGACCACAGGCGTCACGTTATAGACCGTCGTTGGCCCGGCGTTGCGTATTTCAAACACCAGTTTGGCGCGCTCGCCGGCATCGATGGTGCGGTTGCTGTTCTGGTCCACGAAGCGCAGGTAGTCTGGTAGGGCGTCAATGTCGCAATCGCGCATGAGCGTGTTCAGCGTGAGGTGGACGGCAACGCCGGACGCGTGTGCCAGGCGGATGGCCTGCTCAAGCTGGTCGCGATCGAAGTTCTTGCTTCGGGCGCGCATGCCCCAGCTGCGGCCGGCCAGGTAGACCTCGTCCGCGCCAAAGTGCATTGCCTGGCGCAGCTGCTCTGGGCCGCCGGCCGGCGCGAGCAGGCGCATGGGGCGACGTCTCGCCGGTGCGGCGGCGGATGCGGATATGTTGTTGGCGCTGGTCATGATGGGTGTACTCCCGGGTTTGCGATGGGTGCGGCCTGCACAGTCTAGCGCATGGCGGCGGCCGCGGCGCCGCGCCGGGCGTGGCCACACGGACTATACTCGTGCCCGTGGACAGGCGCGCGCCGCGCGGGGCGCGCAGACAGGTGCAAGGGAGCGAAGGTGGCGGCACGACACGCGGCACAGGGTCGCAACAACGCAAAGGCAGACGCACGCAAGGATCACGCCCGTCACGCGGGGCACCTGGCGCAGGACGCGCCGGGCGAGAAGAACGGCCGCCGTGGCCGTCGCGCCCACCGCGGGCGCACGGTTGCCGTGGCCGTGGCGGTCGCCGCGGTTGTGGCCGCCGGTGCCGTGATGGCATCGCCGCAGCTGAGGGGGCAGATCTTCTCGCCCGCGGGCCATGCCGGCAGCGACGTGGGCGCATCTGACGCAAGCTCGCGGCGCGACGATTCGAGCAGCTCGGGCAAGAAGGCCGGCGCCACGAAGGACGGCTGCTCTGGCGCGAGCACGTCCGACGCGAGCACGTCCGCCAAGGCGAAGGCCGCGCCCCAGGAGGACACGACGGCGCTCGACACCGGCGCGGGCGCGAAGGTGACCACGTTCGCCACGAGCGGCGGCATCAGCGTGACGGCGCCGGCGGGGTTCGAGTCCACGCCCACGTGCAGGCATCTGCAAGACGCGGTGGCCGCGTTCACCGCGAGGGGCTACCACCTGGGCTTTGCCATGGTGGACCTGAAGACGGGACGCGGCGCCTCGTACAACGCCAGCCAGAAGTTCTATCCCGCGAGCAGCATAAAGGCCGTGTACGCGACCGCGATCCTGGAGTCCACGCACGGCGGCGCCGCGTCGAGCTCTGGCGCCATCACCAAGTGCCTGGTCGACTCTGACAACGACGCGTTCCGCACGCTGCTGAAGACGTACGGATACCGCGTGTATGGCTCCTGGCTGCAGGGTCGCGCGCCCGAGGCGGCGCAGGAGGCGTACGGCTACAACTACCCGCACATATCTGCCGCGGGCATGCTGAACTGCTGGCGCGAGGTGTACCGCTTTGGCACGTCCGGCGAGCCCGGCGCCAGCCTCCTGTCCGGCTGCCTTGCGCGCACGAACCACTCCGCGTGGGGTGCGCTCTTGCGCGACCGCTTTACGGTGTGGTCCAAGCCGGGCTGGTACCCCGCAAACGAGGGCCTGGCCTCCACGGCGACGGCCGACAACGGCATCGTGTTTTCAGACTGCGGCGACTACGCGGTCGCGGTGCTTTCCGACGCGCCCTCGGACTTCGACTCGCTGCTGCCGGTGCTGGACGCGCTGAACGCCGCACACGGCAAGATGTGCGGCGGCAGCTCCGCCCTGCGGCAGACATCCGCAAAGGATGATGATGCTTTCGGGTTTTTCACGTCGGATGCGATGGATCGCTTTTCTGCATTTCGAATCGCCTGTCGCGGTCACGGTACAGGAATTCACAATTGAAATATCCGCATCATGATAATCGGAAACGTTTTCATACCCGTTTTGGATGAGTAATTCCGACATGATCTGAGATTCATATTGATTGACCTTACAGCCAAGTGTATAAATTGTAAATCTTTTTCCAACTAAAGTTTCTGACATTTTACCAAAAATCTCCCGGTTAATATTGACTTTTACTCTTCAAACTTATATTATAGTATCATAAATATGTAATAATTGTAAATTAAAATAATTTATGAGGAGGATTAGATATGTTAGCAGTAAAGATATCACTCAATTCTATTGATAAGGTTAAAAGCTTTGTAAATGATATAAGCGGATTTAATGCTGAATTTGACCTTGTTTCGGGAAGATATGTAATAGACGCAAAATCAATCATGGGTATCTTCAGTTTGGATATATCCAAGCCAATCGAGCTTCATATTCATACAGAAAATGAAGAAGAAGATATTATGGCAGCCATCAAACCATATCTTGCAGAATAAAATATATACTTCAAAAAAAGCTTCGCATTATGCGAAGCTTTTTTTATCCTTTTAATCTAAATACATAATCATACCCGGTCCAAGATTGTCGGTAGGTCTTGCCGTAAAGCCATTATCTATGTAAAATTTTTCTCTACCCTTAGCACACATCAGGCAAAGCATCATAGTTGTATCATCTTCCTTTAATGAACTAACAAAAGACTTAAGTCTTTTTATTAAAAGACTACCTACACCCTTTTTTTGAGCTTCAGGAACAACAATCAAATCCTGTATATAACATATAACTGCACCATCACCTACTATACGTCCCATTCCAATCATATTGCCATCATCATCAACAGCCTTCACGTTAAATAAGCAATTATCAAGTGCTTTTTTCGCCTGGTTCAATGAAAGCTTTTTCCAACCTACCTTTGATCTTACATCCAGATATTCATCAACTGTTATTTCATTTTCTATTAATGCTATCATAATCCGGTTTTCCTATCTATAATCTTATCGAAACGTCCTTTTGGGCAAGATATCTCTTTAAATCCATAATCTCAAGTTCTTTATAGTGAAACAACGATGCTGCAAGGGCCGCATCTGCCTTGCCAACTGTAAGAGCCTCGTAAAAATGCTCTTTTGTTCCCGCACCGCCGGAAGCTATGACCGGAATAGAAACATTTTCAGATACAAGCCCTGTAAGTTCTATATCATATCCGGCTTTTGTTCCGTCACAATCCATGCTTGTAAGAAGTATCTCTCCTGCTCCAAGTTTATCCATTTTTATAGCCCATTCAATCGCATCAATTCCTGTATCTATACGACCTCCGTGCTTATATATGGTCCAACCGTTTCCATCTTCCCTTCTTCTTGCATCTATAGCAACTACGACACACTGGCTTCCGAATTTATCGGCCGCGTCGCTTACAAGATGAGGATTATCAATCGCTGCTGAATTAACGGAAACCTTATCTGCACCTTCTCTTAAAATAGCTTTAAAATCATCGACAGTTCTTATACCCCCACCAACGGTAAATGGTATAAAAACGTTTTCCGCTACTCTTCTAACCATATCGACAACTATATTTCTTGAATCTGATGATGCAGTTATATCAAGAAAAACCAGTTCATCAGCGCCTGCCTTATCGTAAGCAGCACCCACCGATACAGGATCCCCCGCATCCTTTAAATTTACAAAATTAATTCCCTTGACTACCCGACCGTTATTTACATCGAGACAAGGGATAATTCTCTTAGTATGCATATCTATCCTCCATAACAGAATCCACCGCATATAATAACAATTGTAACTATTATTAATATCTTATATTTTGATAAAATTCTTTAAAATTCTAAGACCCACATCTGAACTTTTTTCAGGATGGAATTGACAGGCAAAAACATTTCCGTGTTCAACAGACGCATGAATATGCGCAGAGTACTCTGTAGTTGCCGCTACATCCTCCGGATTATCAGATTCAAGATAATAAGAATGTACAAAATAAACATAGGAATTATCAGTAACTCCGGCAAAAAGCTTCGCTCCTTTTTTTATATCCAATGAGTTCCAGCCTATGTGCGGCACCTTAAATCCATCCTTATCCGGAATTCTTTTTATCTTTCCATCCAGAATACCTAACCCCACAGCTCCCGGACTCTCTTCACTTTCCTTATATAATAGCTGAAGTCCGAGACATATACCTAAAAATGGTTTTCCTGATTCCACAACATCATATATTACATCACAAAGCTTATATTCATTAAGCTTATTCATAGCATCTCCAAAGCTTCCAACTCCGGGTAAAATCACTTTATCACTTGATAATATAATATCCTTATCTCTGGTTATGATTCCGTCTTCCCCCAGATATGCTACTGCTTTTTCAACACTTTTTATATTTCCTGCATCATAATCTAAAATTGCTATCATAATCTACTCACCCGTTACTACGTTTAAACTGTATTGCGACAGAGCATCCATATATTCCTGTCCTTCGTAATCCATAATCTGATATGCAGTATCTTCCGATATACCAAAAGTCGTTGACAATGCCGCTAAAATATTGCTTCTGCATAAATTAATATCATCAACGATTTCCAGTTCCACCGCCTCTTCATAATGCTCATCATATTTTTCCAGACCTCTTATAAGTGAATCAAGTGCCTTGTCCGGACGATTAAGCTTCATATTGTTTTCATATGATTCATAAAGCCTTTGAACATACATAACAGTATATATTCTGTCCTTAAGATCCTGATCCTTATCTTTGACTTCAACACCGGCAACCTCGTCATATGCCAGCCTGTATCTTTGCCTGTCAAAATAATCAGCAGCTCTTTTTATAACTCTTTTATAATTAAATATATTGGTACCAAATATTACAATTACTGCCAAAATAGCAAATGCTGCAAATATGATTGCAGTAACCACTTTTGAAACCGGCTTTCCGTTTTCCGCCGCCTCAATCTTTGCTTCTTCTTCATAAGCTTCAGCCTTTGCTTTTTTCTTCTCAAGCTTCTCAGATTTTTTCTTCTCGTCTGAAGATTTTTTAAGTTCGAGCTTTTCTGCTTTTTTCTCCTGATTTTCTTCCTTCTTTTTTGCTTTTTCTTCCTTCTTGGCTGCCTTTTTGGCTTTTAACTTTTCTTCCTCTTCAATTTCTTCGGCATCAGGCTCACCAAAAAGAATCTGAGATAAGGTCTTCTTTTCTTTATTTTCATCTTTGGACTTTGTTTTATCCTTGGTTTTTTTAGCTTTTTTTGCCTTTTTTCCTGCGGCCGACTTAACTTCTGATATATCTGCTATATCATCAAGCGAGCCAAATTCATCAAGGCTGTCCAAGGTTCCGGAAGCTGTCGGAGTATCAAATGCCTCTCCTAATGCAGCTAAATCTCCCATCAATTCATCCGAACTTCCCGACTGTGGGTTGATAAAATCATCCTCATTCTTACTTTCGTCTTCTATTCCAAGTGCAGAGAAAAGATCGTCTAAATCCATCTCATCTACAGAGAGATTTTCCGAATTATAGTTGTCGCCTGCCGCATTATTGATTTCAGTTTCCGTTATAGAATCTGCCTCCGGTATCGGTTCCGGTTCAGATACCGACTCCGGTATTGGTTCCGGCTCAGATACCGACTCCGGTATTGGTTCCGGCTCAGATATTGGCTCAGGAATCGGGTTCGGATTCGGTGTCGGTTCCGGTATTGATTCCGGTTTAGATTCCGGTATTAGTTCCGGTTTAGGCTCCGATTTAAGTTCCGACTCAGGTTTTGATTCAACATATGACATAAAATCCGGCTCTTTTTTAGCTTCATCAAGCATTGAGTCAAAATCCATATCATCAAGCCCATCTTCCGACTCATCGTTCTCATCTAACAATGCGTCCAACGAAAAATCCTCTTCCGGTTCTTCTTTAACTCTTTTCTTTGGCTTACTGTCAAGACTTGTTATATCTATATCGTCAAAATCGATATCATCAAAATCCAGATCTCCCAAATCAAGATTATCCAGATCGTCAAATTCATCTATAGATAAACTTGAAAGATCTGACATATCTATATTGACTCCGGAATCCTTTTCTACCGACTCTTCTATCTTATTTTTATTTTTTTTGCCATCAGATGAAACTGCATTGAGCAATTCATCAAGATAGTTCTCGTCCATGAATGCCTCCAAAACAATTAAACAAAAATATACAGAGTATATTTTACCACAATACAATTTAATAGACAAGAAATTGTTTCTATAATATCTTGCTTTTTTTTACCATTTGTTATATTATATTTACGTTAAGTCAACAATTAATTAATAGGGGGGTAATGTATTATGAAGTCAACTTTTTATGTTGAATATTACGGAAAACAGATAGATCAGGACACTCTTATTAAAGAGGCCAAATCAATCTGGACAAAAAGCGGTAAAAAAGCTTCTGATTTAAAATCATTAAATCTATATGTTAAGCCGGAAGAAAATACAGCTTATTATGTATTCAATGACGACGAAACAGGAAGCTTTGTTATCGAATAAAAAAATGAGGCATAAGCCTCATTTTTTTATACTTTAATCTTATAATCCAATCTTAATTTATCTGAAATAAGTGCAATAAACTCTGAATTGGTCGGTTTACCTTTACCTGCACTTACAGTATATCCAAACATTTCCTCAATCCGTTCTAAATTTCCTCTTCCCCATGCTACTTCTATAGCATGTCTTATAGCCCTTTCCACACTGCTGGAAGTTGTTTTGTACTTCTTAGCTATAGTAGGATAAAGAAGCTTTGTAACGAAATTTAACGCGTTCATATCAAATATAGCCATAATTATACCTTCTCGTATATATTGATATCCTTTAATATTGGCAGGGATTCCTATTTCCCTTATAATATCCGTTACATCACTTTCTATAGTATTTAGTGAAATATTATTATCATTATCATCATTATTATCATTTATATTATTTTTATCATCATTATCTTTTATATCAACTACATCCATATCATCTATATGATCACTTGTGTAATATATATCATCATAATTATCATCACCGAAAACATCGTCTTTATCATAGTTTAAATATTCCAGACCATTTTCAATAAACAGCTTTCCCACTTCTTTAAATCGTTTTTCATTATTTTTCATATGTACCATTTGTTCCAGCCTCTTTGAAAGTATAACCGGATCACATGGCTTCATAATATAATAGTCAGCTCCAATTCCAAAGGCCATATTGATTATACCCGGTGTACCGACAGATGTAAGTAATATTATCTTTGTTTTCTTTAAATCATTATCTGACCTTATACGTTCAACAACCTCAAATCCATCAACTTTATATTTAAATGCATCCATAAGCAAAACATCAGGCTTATTGGTTTTAACCATTCCCCATATATCACTGCCTTTATCATCCGCATAAATAATATTAACATTCTCGATTTCATGTTTTATTTGTTCTGTAAGCAATTCATGTTTTGAATCTGCTATTAAAATATTAACTTTAGAGTCATTCATAAAGTCATCTCCTAACTGAATTTAATATTTATTTTTTGAATTTTTGTGCATTCTATAATTATCATTCTCACAAAAGCCAAATGAGATAATATATTTAATGTCACCATTAGTCAATAGTTTTCTTTCCGCAACAGGTTCGACAACTATATATCTCTAAGCACTTTTAACCTTTTTATCTAATCTAATCTTATCTGCTATCAAAGCTATAAATTCAGAATTGGTTGGTTTTACCTTTCCTGCACCTATAGAATAACCAAACAATTCGTTTATAGTATCTGCTTTTCCCCTGCTGCAGGCAACCTCAATTGCATGTCTTATAGCCCTTTCAACCCTGGAAGGTGTAGTATTGTACATTTTAGCAATAGTAGGATATAGCTGTTTTGTAATCGAGCTGAGCATCTCCATATCATTTACAGACATTATAATAGACGTTCTTAAATATTGATAACCCTTTATATGTGCCGGTACTCCTATTTCATGAATTATATCCGTAACCATTATCTCAAGTCTGTTGCGCTCATTATCCTCATTTTCTTCTTTTGTAATAATCATTACATCCTTTGCTTTGGATGATTTGATACTCAATATCTCATTATAAAGATCATAATCAACCACTCTTTCATCGACAACATTAACCAATATGTTCTTATATCTGCCCTTGCAAGCAGATTCTATAAATTTTATCTGACTTGTATTGGCTTTGACCATAAATTTTATCTTCCTGTCTCCAAGCTTGTTAATCTCATCCATAACAGCTATTCCGTCATAATTAGGTAAAAGCAAATCAATTATAACAACATCCGGCGAATTATTTTTTATAGATGATATAGCCACTTTTCCGTCATTTACCGTTCCAACTATTTCAATATCATTTTTACCTTCCAACTTTTTTCTTATGTTCTCGATGCTTTTTGAATCATGTCTTACAATTAATACTCTGGTTTTCATAATATCCTTCCTTTCAACATTTGTTATTAATTGTGATTATAATTCTTTTTTTTACAAGGACAACCCCTTAAAAAACGCAAGTTTTGACAATAAAATATGACAACATTTTTAGTCATTTTTTTCAAGCATATATTCGATAAAAATGCCGTAACCTTTTGTCGAATCATTTAAAAAAACGTGTGTTATTGCCCCTATAAGTCGATTATTCTGTATAATAGGTGTACCGCTCATCCCCTGAACAATTCCGTCTGTTATATTAATAAGTCTTGGGTCTGTAATCTCAAGCTCTATACTTTTATTTCCGTATTTTCTGTCATAATTGACATTGGTAATATTTACCTCATAATACTCCGGTGTGCCTCTTACCGCAGAAAGAATATAGGCAGGTCCTATATTTACGTCTTCTTTGGAAGCCATACTCATCCAATCATCACTCAGACTTGAATAATCAAAATTTTGAGTCAGAAATCCAGATATACCATACTCAGTATTGCCGGTAATCCTTCCAATTACATTGGTAGAAGAATAATCTATTATTCCCTCAAGCCTTCCGGGATTGTTTCCTTCCGGTTTTACTATATTGATAAGATTTGTATTATAGATTGCTCCGTCTGATATCTTAAATATAATACCTGTGTCATTGTCATTTATACTATGTCCAAGAGCTCCAAAAGAATCCTCATCAACAAATGTAAGCGTACCTATACCTGATATATCGTCTTTAACCCAAAGACCAAGTTTATAATTACCTTCTTCAGTCTTAACCGGTTCTATTTCAAAATTCATTTTATTGTTATCTCTTATTACTACGACATCTATAGTTTTACCATCGCTACTGTCAACAGCCTCTACGAGACTTTTTTTATCTTGTATTTTTTCACCATCAATCTCTACTACATAATCTCCCGAATATAAAATATCCTTACAGGGTGAATACAATCTGCCATCATAGCCTGTAACCACGCCCGTATCAACCACCATAACGCCTTCAGTCTTAACATATATACCGATAGGTAAACCCGACGGCTTTACACTTTTTTTCGATATGTCAGCCGGATTTTCATATCTTACATTATCCGCATTTGCCCTTGACACATCCTCAACATCAATTTGCAAAGGATTGGTATTGTCATCTATATAAAAATCCTTAATGACTATATTTAATACCGAAAGAACAAATATAAGCACCAATAAAAGTAATGCTCTGTAGGTTTCCTTTTTTACCTTTTTCATAACGATTCTCCTTATTTATCCATAAGTACTTTTTTATTTTTAAAGTACATTTTAAATTTTAAGTAATATAAAAAGTACATGGAACAATCCATGTACTTTTAGTATTGATAGTATTATTTTTTATAATCAGTATAATTTTGTTCTCTCTGCCAATCCTTTCATCTCAAGAGCACTTTGTTTTATGGCTTCTGTTATTTCATCACCACCGATTATCCTTGCAAGCTCATCTATCTCTTCTGATTTTTTAAGCTTCCTTATTTTAGTAATAGTTTTATTATTTTCCACTTCTTTTTCAATCACATAATGATAATCTGCCATAGCTGCAATCTGCGGAAGATGAGTTATACATATAACCTGATGATTTCGACTTATTAGTGACATTTTTTCTGCTACCTTTACAGCAGTCTTACCGCTTATTCCAACATCTATTTCATCAAATATAAGTGTTGGAGTATCATCCTCATTGGCAAGGCAGGATTTAACAGCAAGCATAACCCTTGAAAGCTCACCGCCCGAAGCTATTTCATATAATGGTTTCATCGGCTCACCAACATTCGTAGAGATAATAAAAAATGCTTCATCATTACCATTTTCAGAAAAACCTGATTGCTTTTCAAAGCTCATATCAAAGGAAACCGTCATAAAATTAAGTTCTTTTAAAGACTCTTCTATCATTTTACATAACTTAACGGCATACTTCTTTCTAATATCCGTTAATTTATCTGATTTTTCAATAAGCTTTAATTCTACATCCTTTAAATTACCTTTAAGCTCTGCAAGTCTTTCTTCATAGCGATTTAATTCATCATATTCTTTTTTTAAATCCTCAAGACAGGAAAATATATCCTTTATATCAGAGCCATATTTAGATTTAAGTGAATTGATAAGGTTAAGTCTGTCTTCAACCTGTTTGAACTCAGCTTCATCAAATTCCATGCTTTTCATATATTCTGAAAAATCTCTGTTAAAATCATTTAACAATCCATCTATATCAGATAATATATTGTACGAATCACTTAAATCACCATCTAATTCAACTATTCTTTTCATTGCAACCAAAGCGCGTGCTATCTCATTGGCTGCAGACTTTGTGTCATCATATCCGGTTATACGATATATTTCATCTGCGGCACTGAGTATATCTTTTGAGTTAACAGCCTTTTTATAATATGCTTCAAGACCAATGTCTTCGCCATCTTTTATGGCTGCTGACTCTATTTCATTGATTCTGTATGTAATAAAATCCTTCTTTTTCATTCGTTCATCTGCCGATATATCCATATCTGCAAGTTTTTTTCTAATATCCTGATATTGTGTATATAATGAAGCGACCTCACTCTTACATACTGCGATTTCCTCATTGCCAAACTTATCAAGTATTTCAAGATGCTTATTTTTCTTAAGAAGCGTCTGCTGTTCGTGCTGTGCATGCAAATCAATCAAAAGGCCTGCAGTTTCCTTAATCTTAGTCTGTGTAACAGACATATCATTTATACGGTTTATGGTTCTTCCTGACTTATTAACTCTTCTTGATATCAGGAGCTGATTATCTTCATCCGGATAGATTTCCATTTCCAAAAGCCTGTCCTTTATATCTTCCCTATCTACTTCAAATATCAGCTCTATAAGCCCGTCCTCTTCATCATTTCTTAATAGCTCTTTATTAAACCTTTCACCAAGACAGATACCCAAAGAGCCTATTATTATGGACTTTCCGGCACCGGTTTCTCCGGTAAGGATATTAAGTCCGTCTTCAAAGCCTATATCAATATCATCAATTAAGGCTATATTTTTAATATGCAAATTTAATAACATCGTTTATTTCTCCAATTACCTTTTCGGCCATTTTCTTGTCTCTTATGGCAATAAATAAGGTATCATCACCTGCTATACAGCCCATTATCTCGCTTATGTTTAGCCTGTCAA
Organism: uncultured Lachnospiraceae bacterium; assembly: GCA_902800325.1. Classification (GTDB taxonomy): domain Bacteria; phylum Bacillota; class Clostridia; order Lachnospirales; family Lachnospiraceae; genus Coprococcus_C. Next base: position 48,848 of record CADCDW010000004.1, on the reverse strand, counting down.
CAGATGCTCCTACGGCCATAGCCATACCGGCAACAGTTTTTATAACAATTATATTTTCCGAGTATTCCATGGATATCAGGCTATTCTTTAAAACCTGTATATAGGATGCATCATCACTTTCATCATTATCCTTTGAATTACTCTTTATTGCATATTTTTTTCTGCCGCCATCATAGCTGATTTTTTTTAAATTAAGCTCTCGTATATCCCTTGATATAGTAGCCTGTGTTGTATTGAAACCTTCTTTGATAAGAAGGGTAAGCAGCTCTTCCTGTGTTTCTACATTATGTGTAGAAATAATACTCTTTATAACCTCCTGGCGATTACGCTTCATAAACTAACCTCCAATTTTATCCCTAAGCACTCTGTAAAAATTCATATCATAAAGCTTTACTAATTCTATTTCCTTTTTTGCTTTTTTTACTACAATTATGTCCCCTGCGGAAAGCTCTTCACTGTTACTGCCATCAAAAGAAACTATAGCCTCAGTTTCCTGAGTTTTTCTTTTTTTAACTATCTCAATTCTAATAACATCTTCACTATCAAAAACAATACTCTTTGACGTTAGAGAATGTGGTGAAATCGGTGTAACTACTATAGCTTTTGATTTGGGACTTACTATAGGTCCTCCTGCAGAAAGATTATAACCGGTAGAACCCGTAGGTGTTGAAACGATCACACCATCTGCCTCATAAGTATCCAAAAGTTCATCATTGACATATATATTAAGACCAATTATACGTGAAAAACCGGCTCTCGTAATAACTACATCATTTAGTGACTTGTAGCTTTTACCCTTAAGCATACCTTCAATCATCATACGCTTTTCCAAGCTGTAATCCTTAACCATAAGTCTGTCCAAAGCATTATAAAGATTGGTAACCTCAACCTCCGTCAGAAATCCTATGGTGCCAAGATTAATTCCAAGCAAAGGAATATCATGTTCTCCAAGCCCTGCTGCCGCGCGAAGCATAGTTCCATCTCCACCTATAACGATAACCGCCTTTGCATCTTTTATATATTCTTCCTTAATCACGATGCCGTCATAATCATTTATTACATCGCTTACAATATCTGCAAAGGATCCTTTTTCTTTTATATATTCAACTATTTTCTTACTTAAAGCCAAATCTATATCCTTATCATTATTGGCAAGTACAAGATATTTATTCATAATCTTTATTCCTTTTTATCCAGTGCATCATGCGACAAACTGACAACCTTTTCAATATCTATCTTCTCACTTTTTAAGATATTTTTTTCAATTTTTTCTCGATAATTCTTATCCTTTGTAAGATAAAGCAGATATTCTATATTACCCTCAGGTCCTTTAACCGGGGAAAAATCAAGCATAAGCGGATAAAACTCTATAGACTCGGCATAATTGATAACCATATCTATAACCTCAAAATGAACATTTTTATCTCTTACTACTCCCTTTTTTCCAACTTTCTCACGTCCTGCTTCAAACTGTGGTTTTATAAGACATACAATAGAACCATCTTCCTTCAAAAGTTCCCTAACCGGAAGCAGAACCTTTGTAAGTGATATAAATGAAACATCAATTGATGCAAAATCAAGTTTATCATCTATATCTTCAGGTTTAACATATCTTATATTGGTCTTTTCCATGCAGACAACACGTTCATCATTTCTAAGTTTCCAATCAAGCTGACCATGCCCTACATCCACAGAATATACTTTTAAAGCGCCATTTTGAAGCATGCAATCCGTAAATCCGCCTGTCGACGAACCCACATCCATACATACCTTATCATTTAGACTTATTTCAAAATTTGCCATCGCCTTTTCAAGCTTAAGTCCTCCGCGGCTTACATACTTTAAAGTATTTCCCTTTACTTCGATAACTGCATTTTCCGAAAATGTTGTCCCCGCCTTATCTTCTTTTTCGCCATCTACATAGACTATACCTGACATTATAATGGCTTTTGCCTTTTCCCGTGACGCAGCCAATCCCTTTTTTAAAAGTAAGACATCAAGTCTTTCCTTCTTAGCCTTTTCCTGCATATCTATAACCTCTCGTAAATCTTACCGGCACTTATACCAAGCATATCTCTAAGTTCGGATATCTTGCCGTGCGGTACGACAGCCTGCTTAATAGAAGCATCTATATGAACAATATTTCTATCCTTATCCAGTCCACTGTCAACTATAGCGGCTGCCACAAGTTCGCCATAACCACCCTTACTTATATTCTCTTCCATGGTTATTATGGTACTGTGTTTTTCACATACAGCCTTGAGCATATCCATATCTACACATGAAACAAATCTTACATTAACAAGTGTAGGACTTTTTCCATCTGCTTTAAGCATATCGCAAAGTTTTGAAGCTTCTTCGAGCATATTGCCACATGATAAAACAGCTATATCCTCTCCATCGTATATAATCTCACTTTTACCGGCTTCTATAGGTGTTTTAAACTCTTCGAAGCCTTTATATGCCGTTCCTCTGGCATATTTTATAGCCACAGGTCCATCATATTCATATGCAAAATCAAGCATAGCTTCAAATTCATATCTGTTTTTCGGTGCCATGACAAGCATATTAGGCATATGTGAAAGATAGGATATATCATATATACCCTGATGTGTTTCTCCATCCTGACCTACCAGCCCCGAACGATCAACCGCAAAAATCACATGTAGTTTCTGCATACACACGTCATGAAGTATCTGATCATAAGCTCTTTGCAAAAATGAAGAATAAACCGCCACGTACGGCACAAGTCCTGCCTTTGCCATACCTGCCGCAAAGGTCACAGCATGCTGTTCCGCTATGCCCACATCAAAACATCTGTCAGGGTATTTTTCCGCAAATTTAAACACCCCTGTACCTATAGACATAGCAGCTGTTACTGCAACAACGTCCTCATGTGCATCACCCAGCGAAACCAGCTTATGTTTAAATATATCTGTATAAGTCTTATGATTCTTTTTTTCAATCAAATGTCCCGTTTCTTTATCAAAGGCAGAGATACCATGAAAATAATCCGGATGTTTCTCCGCAAATCTATAGCCTTTTCCCTTCTTTGTTTTTACATGTATAATAATCGGCTTATTTAGCTTAAAGGCCTGCTTAAAGACCGAAACCATATTTTCAACATCATGTCCATCAACAGGTCCTACATACGTAACACCCAGTTCATCGAAAACCGAACCCGGCACAAAGAACTGTTTTATATTATCCTTGGAACGCTTAAGTATCCTTGCTACCTTGGTACCCGTTCTGGTTGCAAGAAGGCTTTGTTCAACTCCTGATTTGAAACCATTATATGCATCACCGAGTCTTATACCGTTTAAGTATCTGGACATACCACCTACATTTCTATCAATGGACATTTCATTATCATTTAAAATGATAACACAACCTGTTTTAATCTGCGATAAACTGTTTAAGGCTTCAAATGCCATACCCCCTGTCATGGAGCCGTCTCCTATAACAGCTGCAACCTTATAATTGTCCTTTTTTAAATCTCTGGCGACCGCATAACCAAGTGCTGCAGATATACTTGTAGAGCTGTGACCTGTATTAAATGCATCAGAATCACTTTCACAGGCTTTAGGAAAACCGCTTAGTCCGCCATATTCCCTAAGATTATCAAAATCATTTTTCCTTCCTGTCAGAATTTTATGAGTATATGACTGATGACCCACATCAAATATAAGCTTGTCCGAAGGAAAATCCATGCAAAGGTGCAAAGCCATGGTAAGTTCTACTGCGCCAAGATTAGACGCAAGGTGACCACCCTTTTTGCTTACCTTATCAATCAGAAATTCTCTGATTTCAGATGCAAGCCGGTCATAATCTCCCTTGCTTATTTTTTTTATATCATTAGCTTCATTTATACTATCCAAAAGTCCCATTTATCTATCCCTGTCAATAAGCGCATTAATAAGACTGCAAAGGTCTTTCCTTGCAGAATCATTTATTACATCTATATCTCTTATAATGCCATTTGCCTTATCCGACATTTCCTTTACATACTTCTTTGATTCCTCTATCCCATGAATAGTTGCATAAGTATATTTATCATTTTTTTCATCACTGTGAGTGGGCTTGCCAATTACTGCCTCGTCACCCTTGATATCAAGTATATCATCCTGAACCTGAAATGCCATGCCTACTGCTCTTGCAGCTTCTTCAATTTTAGCTATAACAGTGTCGTCTGCACCTGCAAGACATGCTCCTACCATCATAGAGCATTCTATGAGTGCTGAGGTTTTATAAAGATATATAAACTCAAGCTGGTCATCGTTAATCTTTTTTCCTGTCATAACCACATCAAGCGACTGGCCACCCAGCATACCATACACACCTGACTTTGCTGCAAGTATAGCAAATGCCTTTTCGACTCTCACGTCCCCCGGTTTTACAGTAAAAGCCTTAGCTGCAGTCTCATAGGCATAATTAAGCAATCCGTCTCCTGCAAGTATAGCAACATCCTCCCCATACTTAACATGCACTGTAGGTTTTCCTCTTCTTAGATTATCATTATCAAGCGCAGGCAAATCATCATGTATAAGAGATGATGTATGAATCATCTCTATAGCAGCCATAAATGGTCCGATAACGCTTTCATCATATGCAGTTTCATCAGACAGCATATCGAAACAAAGCTTCATCATCATTGGACGAAGCCTCTTACCACCTGCCGAAAATGCATAATCCATAGCTGATAAGACATCCTGCTGATATCCTTTTGCAGTTGGAATATATTTATATATTATTTTTTCAATATCCGATACATCAATCTGCATTTAAAATCTGTATCTCCTTTTCAATTCCCTCTAAATTTTCCCTACATGCATTGACAAGCTTTACACCCTCTTCATAAAATATGAGAGAATCTTTTAGGCTTGTATCAGGATTTTCAAGAGATTTATTTATCTCCTCAAGTCTTGTAAATGCCTCTTCTATAATAAACTTATCCTCTTTATCGATCCTATTTAAATCTTTATCCTTAACGCTGCTCATTTTTATCACCTTCAACCTTCTTAACAACAGTACTTATATGCCCGTTACTGACTGTTATATCGATAACATCATTTTCTTTTATATCATTGACATCTGAAACCGGCATGCCCTCTTTTTCTATATAGCCAAATCCTCCGATAAGCTTTGCCGAAGGCGAAAGACCATTAAGCCTTACACTCAGCAGTTCAAACTTATGTCTGTATCTGTTAAACCTGTCATCCATATTTTTTCTAAGTCTGTCATAAAGCTCAGAAAGATATTGAATCTGGTTTTCAAGTTTTGTCTTGGGATTAAGCCGAAGTAGCATCTGCTGATTCTTTTCCAGCTTAAGTCTATACACCGAAAGCTTTGATTTAATCAGATTATCAAAGGAATTCTTATAACTTCTTACCTGATTAATGGTTGTCATGATATCAGGCAGTGCCAACTCACAGGCGGCCGAAGGAGTTGGTGCCCTAAGGTCAGCCGCATAATCAGAAAGCGTTATATCTATCTCATGTCCTACACCTGATATAATAGGTGTTTTTGCCTCATATATGGCCCTCACAACTTTCTCCTCATTAAATGCCCAAAGATCCTCTATCGAACCACCGCCACGACCGATGATTATCGTATCCATCCCCATTGCATCAAGCTTCCTAATACCTTTTACGATTGTATCAGCAGCGCCTTCACCCTGAACCTTTGCCGGATAAAGGAAGAGCTCAACATATGGATTTCTTCTTCTTGCTATGTTTAAGATATCCTGTATGGCCGCTCCGGTTCTCGCTGTAACTATACCGACTTTTTTTGGATACCTTGGAATAGGTTTTTTTAAATCCGGATCAAAAAGCCCCTCTTCGTTAAGCATATTTTTTAAACGTTCAAACTCAGCATGCAGATCTCCCACACCCTCAAGTTTTACAGATGTAGCATAAAGCTGATACTTTCCATCTCTTTCATAAACACCTATGCTTCCGGTTACCAATACCATCTGTCCGTCAGTCATTTTAAACTTCAGCCCGTTTGGTACATTTCCCTTAAACATAACAGCCGGTATGATACCGGTTTCATCCTTTAAGGAAAAATAAATGTGTCCCAGGCTATGATACTTACAATTAGAAACCTCACCTTTGATGGTGAGACTTTTCAGCACATAATCCTGGGTTATAAGATTCTTTATATAATTGTTAATCTGTCCTACACTATAAATTTTCATATCAATCATTAAGCTTTGTCAAGACACCGTTTACAAAGCTTCCTGCCTCTTCACCACAGTAAATTTTAGAAAGTTCTACTGCTTCACTGACTGCTACATTTAACGGTATATCATCATCATACTTAATCTCATATACAGCTAAACGAAGTATGGCAAGTTCTGCCTTACCTATACGTTCTATATTCCAGCCTACCGAAATATCACTGATTACAGCATCAATTTCACCGATAAGAGAGATGATTTTCTCTGCCTTACCGGTGATATATGCTTTATCTTCTTCGGATAGATTCTCTATTCCTTCAAGGGAAAAATCAATCTGTTCCTGCATCTCCTTAATATCATTAAATTCAATCTTGAACAGAATTTTAAATATGTTCTCTCTGAGACCTCTTCTAGTCATAATCAAACCTGCTTTCGCCTATGTAAATTAGTCAAGCTTTATCCCTGAAACAACGACGTTTACTACAGTTACATTAAGTCCTGTCATAGTTTCAATCGATTGCTTAACTTTAGCCTGAACCTCTTTAGATACCTTGGCAATATTATTTCCATACTCAAGTTCAACAGAGATATCTGCTTCAACGTTTCCATCAACTATAGAAACCTCTACACCCTTTGCAAGTTTTTTCTTACCCATTTTACTTACAACATCTTTAGAAATTCCTCCTGTAAGCCTGGCAACTCCATCAACCTCGATGGCTGCAATGCCTGCTATAGATGCAACTACATCATCTGCTATATTAATCTTTCCGATATTCTCTATCTTATTTTCCTCCACGATAATTGCCTCCTATCAAAAATATTTATCTAATTATACCCAATATTTTATGATATTGCAACCAAATCACGGATATAAATGAGCAAAAATTATCACATAAAATATAATTACATAAGAATTATCCTGTTTTAAATTTATATTATAATCAGTCTGTCATCGAGGTTATTACAATCTGATCGACAGTGCATCCGGTCTTTCTTACAACAATATCTTCTATCTGTGCCCTTTCTATATCAGTAAGCTCAGTACTGTCAACCACAACATCGACAGAATTATCGCTAATCGAAACTATAGCATTATTAAAACCTTTTGCCATAAGCAGAGTCTCGGCATCAGCCTCCTTTTCCATATCCTCCGTAAGCTTTACATATGCTGACGTTGCTTCCTGAACCACTGCCTCTTCCATACTGTCACTATTTATAATTTCAAGATAGTATTCCTTACTCTTTGAGCGAGCCTGTTCTCTGTTAAGTCTGATATTTACAAGACTTCCTGTTACATCTGCGGAAGTAAGGACAGCTTCTCCTATATCCTGCTCATCTGAATTAAGCTCAATATTTTCCTCACCTTCTACATCATAAAGAGTAAGCTCGCCATCTTCCGCATCAGCAACTATTTTCCCATCCGTACCGGATGCAACAGTCTCCGAATCTGAATTGGCAAATACCTCTGCCTCCTTGCCATTGTCTTTACTCTTTTTACCAAGATTGACATTATCACCCGAGAAATTTATGTAGCCTGCGACACCAAGTAATACAGTAAGAGCTGCTATAATTACCTGATTTTTTTTAAAAATCTTTTTCATAAAATAAACTACCTCCTTATATAAAACAAAAAATATATACCATTTTCTTATTTTTTAATTAAAACCGCCACCTTGTGTGCCGGCAGATTAAAAAGTGCACACACCGCAAATGCTATATCTGCAGCTTCATCTCTTTTCACATCGGCAACTATCAAAACTCCATCCACCAAAGGACTGTCACATGTTTGGCTGCCATAGAAATCTTTTGATTCCTCCTCATTTTTCATGGCAACCATAACACTCATAGTTCCCTTTCCATAGGATTTTTCCAAAATATTCTTCAGCTTATCTTCATAATAAGCCGCAGAATTTTCATAAGGATTCGCTGAAGTTTGGGAATCATCTGCGGAGATACCATACTTGCTGTCACGTGTTCCCACGCCAGAGTCAGCATTATAACTGCTTTTGTTTTTTACAGGCATAACTATAATAAGTAAAAGCACGCCTATCAGCACAACTGTTATAAACTTGTTTGATTTACCCTTAAAAAAATCAAATAAAGAATTCTGCTCCATCTTCTCACCGTCTTACTATATGTATACTCTCAAAATCAAATTTATAGACATCATTAATTAAACTTTTTAAATAATTTTCATCTGTTGTTTCGTCTGTATATACAGTTATATCAAGTATATTATTATCATTATCGGTTATAACAGTAACCTTATATAAAACTACCCCCTCTTCCTCGCACCTTTTCTTTATTGCCTCTCCTAATCCAAGTTCATAATACGTGTCATGATAATTCTCCAATTCACTATATGCGCTATTAAAAGAAAGATAATTATCAAAACTGTCCATAAGCCGGTCTGCATAAACTTTGTCCGAATTAAAAAGCATCAAAACAGGTTTAGATAAAATAACAACCAGAATAAGTCCCATATAAAGAGAAATATATCTTTCATAGCTTTTTCCCGGAACAAGTTTCATAACAAGCCCCGACAATATAAGATATATAACAAGTCCTTTCATCCACGCATTAATCAAGACACAAAACCTCCGGATTCAATTATTATCAACTCTCTCTTCAAGTCACGAAATACCAGACCCTGAATTAGTCGCATATGCCATTATAGCAATTGTCAGTACAAATAATGTGACTGCAGAAAAGATACAAAGAAGTAAAAGCTTTATACCCTGCGCCAGCCCGTCTAACCCTTCTACAAACCTTTTTTCTCCAACCGGTTCGATTATAACTGCAGTAATTCTTATAATAAGCATTATAAAAAATGTTTTTAATACAGGCACACACACAATAAGTCCAACCAGGACTATACCTGCTATTCCTATACTGTTCTTTACAACAATCCCTGCTCCTAAAAAAGTTCCGGTCAGTGCAGAAAGCATAGAGCCCGAAGGCAGAGCGGATATTACCTTATTTACAGCATTTTTACCAAGCATATCTATCTGAGGTTCAATCAGACTTTTTATAATATTTAGTCCTGCTATAAAAAAAATAACCGATTTTAAAACCCAGTTCACAAGGCTGTTTATAAGCTTGGTAAGCTTTGAAAAATAATCCTCTTTATTAAGATTATTTACCAGCGTAACTATTACAAAAAATTTAATCATGGGAATAATAATATTTAAAATAACCGATTCCACCAGCCATATACCTATCATAATGATTTCGTACACAGCTGCTGCGGACGAAGCATGTCCGACAAAATTAACAGCTATGGCAAAAAACGGTATTATAATCTTAATCATCATAAGTAAAAGCTTTATCGAATCACAGACCATATCCATGGTTATCATAAATGAAGTAAGTAAAATTGCAGTGATTATAATATATGTAATGTAAAAACCATTTTCACTTATAAAACCATTTCCCATATTGCCTGACAGATTTACAAAAACAGATCCGATCAAAACAACAGTAATAAGCATAATCATAAGATTCTTATTGTCATTTAACTGACCTGTAAGAGTTTCTATTATTGCCGTTTTGAACCTTTTAGCTATACCCTTTGTATCATCTTTTGAGATATCTTTAATCATATCCTTTACACTAAACGAAAGATTAACCCCGTTATTTTTTAACTCCCGGTCAATATTATCCAATTCAAGTCTGTCATATACGCTATCAAAGAAATCATTTTCACTGTAAAAATACTGATTACCTGAATTATCAGACGAATAAGTATCATTATTATCTCCTTCATCAAAATCAGTATTATATGCATTTATTATATAGTCCTTACAAAAATTATTGTAACCTCCACACCCAAGCATAAATAAAATCATCAATCCATACAGTTTAACTTTCAAGTTCTCACCTCATCATACTAATAATGATATCGATAACCTGTGAAAGAACGGGCAGAGAAACCATAAGCATCGTAAGCTTGCCCATAAGCTCAATCTGTGAAGCAACGGCACCATATCCGGCATCCTTACTGATACCTGCTGCAAATTCACATATATAAGCAATCCCAATCAGCTTTAATAAAATCAATATATACGTTTTATCTATATCCACATTTACAGCGATATTTTTAATACGGAAAACTATAATTTTCATTCTTTCAACACACAAGGCTATAATCGAAAGACATAGTCCAAGACTGATTATGCTGCTTATCTCCGGACTCTTATTCTTAAGGCTTAAAGCCAGCATCACAGCTATAATTATAAGAGCCATAAGACTGCCTATATTCATTTTACATACTCCTCATATAATAAGTTTACAGCCCTCATCCAAGGAGGCTTTTTTAAATAATCAGAAGCTAAATAAACTGTTTATATCCTGAAAGAGCTGATATATGTAAGGAACAATCCACGACAAAACTATTATAAGTCCGGTCAGGCTGACCAGATAAGCCTGATCGTCCCTTCCGGAATGTTTTAAAACCTGATTCAACAACGCAACAACAATTCCTACTGCTGCAATCTTAAATATAAGCGATATAGTCATATTAAAACCCCTTACATCAACACTATCAAAACCAAACATCTGTTAAGTCAGCACTATTACAATAAATTACCTGTTAAGTCAGAGCTAATACGGTACAACATCTGTTAAGTCAACGCTATTACAATAAAGCACCTGTTAAGTCAGCGCTAATACGGTACAACATCTGTTAAGTCAACGCTATTACAATAAAGCACCTGTTAAGTCAGCACTATTACAACCAAAATACCAACCACAGCTCCCGTAACAACAGAGACCTTTATCTTATCCTTAAGTCCTTCACTATAATCACTGATTTTCTTATGAAAACTATCTATTTCAAGCCTGAGTCCCATCTTATGAGCTTCTATATCAAGATAACCCAATGTTTGTCCTATAGCACAAAGTTCTTCTAAATCTTCCTTTGTAAGACAGGTATCTGATGATAACAGAAAAAGAGAGTCTGTCCATATGCTAAAAAAACTCTCATTATAACAGACTTCATCTTCAGCAACATCGGAAAAAGATTTATTATAACCATTGCTATATATACCAACTTTATTTAAGTTATTATTGTATATATCAACTTCATTTAATCTGTTTCTATAGATGTTGTCTTGGTTCATACTATTGCTATTTAATCTCTCCCCCAGATAATAAAGCCATGTTCTGAATGGTTTTTCTGTTTTTTCAGCTACATTTAAAAACGCTTCACCGATAACCGAATGCCTGTATCTTATCTCACTTTCAAGGCATACAAGTATCCTCTCCAAAGCTTTAAGATGTTCTCTTCTCTTGTACATTCTGATTGCATGACTTATACCATATAACAATGTGCCGGTCAAAATCATACAAACTCCAATCAATTTGCATGCAAATACGACTTTATCAATAGCTCATTTCCCCTCTCATCAAATATATTTCTAACTCTTCCTATGCCATTTTTAAAGTCCGCTTTATCAGCATTTCTTACTAAATTATATCTTTCTTCATTTTTTGTACTTGATTTGCGCAAACCATATCTGCCATCCAAAACTATATATCTTTCAAAAGTTTTTTCTTCCACAAGCTTTCGTAAAACAGGTCTGGTTCTTATATCGTCTATGGAATACCCATGAACTGTTGCCAGTATACTGCATCCACAGTTGATAATATAAGATATAACATCTATATCTTCTCTTCCGCCTATCTCATCCACAGCTATAACCTTAGGATTCATAGATCTAAGCATCATAAGCATACCTTCTGCCTTAGGGCAGGCATCAAGTATATCAGTCCTTATACCGACATCATTTTGCGGAACACCCATATAACATGCTGCGATTTCCGAGCGTTCATCTACAACACCTACATTCATGCCTTTACAAAAAGCATTTCCATCTGATATGCACCTGACCATATCTCGAAGAAGTGTAGTCTTGCCTCCACCCGGTGGTGAGATGATCAAAGTATGAAGCACCCTGTCATCATCATACACAAATGGTAAAACCTCATTGGCACAACCCTTTATCTGATGTGCTATCCTTATATTTATAAAAGAAATATGCTTTACACTCTTTATACTTTTATTATCCATGACAGCCTGTCCCATCAGACCAACCCTGTGACCTCCACATATAGTTATAAAACCTTGTCTAACCTCATCTTCATATGCATAAAGTGAATACTCTGAAATCATTTCAAGTGCATAACGTATATCTTCAGCATTAACCCTATATGCAATTTTTCGATTTATAGTAAAATTACGTTTTTCACACAGAAAATATTCACCATCCTCAAAAACAAAAATAAGCGGTTCATTTATCCTAAGCCTTATTTCCGTGAGTTTGGAATAGTCTATTCCAACATCCTTTATAAGGCATTTAATTGACGGAGAAAGTAATTTTAAAATTTCCTGCTTCACCTTCTTCATGCACCTCCTTTAAATTAAATATATGTAATAAACAAAAAAATATTACATTATAAAAAACAGTTGAAAAAAAGCCATATTTATATTAAAATTAGTTATATGCGATTTTAAGGAGGAAAATTATGGTATCAGCAGGAGATTTTAAAAACGGTATAACAATTGAGTTAGAAGGTAATATCTACCAGATAATTGAATTTCAGCATGTAAAACCCGGAAAGGGCGCAGCATTTGTAAGAACAAAGCTTAAAAATATAAAGAGTGGCGGTGTTGTAGAAAAGACTTTCCGTCCAACAGAAAAATTTGAAAATGCTCATATTGACAGAAAAGAAATGCAGTACTTATATCAGGATGGAGATTTATACTACTTCATGGATAGCGAAACATATGATCAGATAGCTATCAACGCTGACGTAATAGGTGATGCACTCAAATTTGTAAAGGAAAATGAAAACTGTAAGATAGCTTCACACAACGGTTCAGTATTTGCAGTTGAGCCACCTATCTCAGTAGACTTACTTGTTACTGAGTGTGAACCGGGTGTTAAGGGCGATACTGCTACAGGCGCTACAAAGCCATGTACAGTTGAGACAGGTGCTACTCTTAACGTACCTCTCTTCATCAACCAGGGTGATATGATAAGAATCGACACAAGAACAGGTGAATATTCATCAAGAGCATAATATTTCAAAGCATAATATTTCAAAATATGAATTTTTAAAGTATAATACGGAGATGGCTTTCGTTAATATATTTTATGGTACACGCAAATCTCGCTGACGCTCACGATTTGCTTAGCACAAAAAATTATTAACGAATGCCATCTCCTTGTTTTTTTGTTGAATTTTTTGATAATACAAGGCTATCTATTTCGCTTGAAGTTGCTTGGTTAATTGAGCAATTATGGCATCTTTTTCAGCGATAATTTTCCCATATTTTTCATCAGCAGCTTTTTCAGCTTCTGCTTTTCCTGCATTATAACTTATATCTGCTTCTGTAACTATATACATATTAATTCTTTCGGTGAACCGGCAAGATTTCGATATCCATCTTCTGTCACGACTACAAGATCCTCTATACGTACGCCAAATTCACCCGGGATATAGATACCCGGTTCAACTGTTACAGTTATGCCCGGTTTGAGGATATCGTGACACTTGGGTGAAAGCCGAGGTTCTTCATGTATGAAGAGTCCAACACTATGACCTAAGCCATGTCCAAAATAATCACCATAACCTGCATCAGCTATTATATCCCTTGCACATTTATCTATTTCAGAGCAAACCGCTCCGGGTTTTATCAGCTTTAACGCTTCTAACTGAGCTTTAAGAACAGTTTCATAAACATGCCTTTGTTTTTCGCTTGGTTCTTTACCAATAAAAACCGTTCTGGTCATATCAGAGCAATATCCCTCATATATACATCCAAAATCCATAGTAAGGAAATCGCCCTCTTCTATAACCTTTTCAGTAGGAACCGCATGAGGTAGCGAAGAGTTTTTACCTGAAGCAGCTATGGTGTCAAAACTTAGACCGGATGCACCATGACCTCTCATATAGTTTTCAAGCAAAAGTGCAACTTCCACTTCAGTCATACCTGTTTTAATCTGACCTTTTACATATTCAAATGCCATATCTCCGATATGCTCTGCCATAGCAATCTTTTCTATCTCAGATTCGGTTTTTATACGTCTTAAACTATTAATTTTGTCATCAAGTGGCATCAGACCGATTCGATCATCAAGTATATCCATAAACTGTTTGAATTGTTTATAGGATATTTCTTCATTTTCAAAACCGACACGTAAAGTATTGCCTTTACACACAGTGTTTGCACAGGTTTTACACTGGTTATCCACCATATCAGGTGTACAATTTTCATTATCACTATCTTTTGCTGTAGGATAAAATTCTTCGACAAGCAGGCTGTTTATACATTTAGCATACCCCTCTGATTTTATATCAATCACTTCAAAATCCGACGCCTCTATTGACGCCTGCTCTGTATATCTTGAATCTGTTAAAATACGCTTATGCTTTAATGTTATAAGTGCCATACCCGTATGTCCGCTGTATCCGGAAAGATAATGAATATTGTATCCGTCCGTAAGAATTATTGCATTCATCTTAAACTTTTTCATAAGATTATAAATTCTGTCCATATTAGTAAACCTCGTTAAATAATTGATATACTTATTATACCCCTTTAAAATATATAATCAATAAAATAATGTTTATACTGATACCAAACTTTTTATACCTTTATTAAACTACAAATTCGACAAAGATTATTCTTTAGATGAAGTCTTTGAACTATTACCAACCGATGAATATATAACAAATTCTTATGAATCAAAAGATACACCGGATGTAGAGAGAAAGATATCTGACTTTATTATTAAGATAAGAGACGATAAATATCTTCTTGAATGTCAAAGTTATAATGATGGTTCAATGGCTTTAAGAATTGCCGAATACACATTTTTAACTGCGAGACAGGAAGCAATTATCGAGAACGGAAAACTTACAATAAATATGCCACTCTACTCTGTTATCTACATAAGATGTAATTCTGAAACACCTAAAAAAACTGAAATTACTTTTATTTTTCCTAACGGTGAAACAGTTAGATATGATGCAGACAATATCTTACTTAGCAATTTTACAAAAGAAGAAATAATTGAGAAGAAACTATATGTGCTTATACCATTCTATGTACTAAGATATTAAAGTATAATTAAGGATGAAAATGCAGGTAAAACAGAATTAAAAGAAGTAAAGAGAGATCTTGATTATTATATTTCATTCCTAAAAAATGCTGTTGACAAATCTTTAATTGATGGATATGCATATGAAAACCTGCGAAATTATATAAAAATGATTATAAGGCATGTAGCAAACGGAAATATCAATGAAAAGGAGTTGATGAATAAAATGGGCGGAAATGTAATAGTTACAGAAGCTGACAGAATATTTTGGGCAGCAAAAGAAGAATTAAGAGATCAGGTCACTGCTGAAGTTAAAGAAGAACTAAGAGATCAGGTCACTGCTGAAGTTAGAGATCAGGTCACTGCTGAAGTTAGAGATCAAGTCACTGCTGAAGTTAGAGATCAGGTCACTGCTGAAGTTAGAGATCAGGTCACTGCTGAGTTTTTCGACAAATTAAGTGAAAAAGACGAAACTATTGCCATATTAACAAAAAAAGTTGAAGAATTGACAAATATGATTAAAAAAATAAATATTTAATCTATTTTTAACTTATCAATCATAACTTATCTATCAAATCAAAAAAATATCCCCTTTATGATCTCATAAAGGGGATATCTATTTTAAATTTAAATCTTATCAATCATGTCAATAACCTGATTAATATTATTTTGAGTCATCTCGAACAAGTATGGCAAAAGCTTAATCTTGATACGCTGGTAAGCTATATTACCCAATGAATCAGTTACCTCAATAACTATATATGTGTATTCCTGATTATATGGTTCGAAATATTCTGGTTTAAGCTGCAATAACGCCAACTCCCTACCAACATCATATATGGTTCCAGATTTAAGCGGATTACCATTCTTATCCTTACTCATATCAGCTATAAGTATATGATATTTATCATTTACATATGCATCCTTGTTTCCTGTTGCAGTCAGAAAATCCAAATCATAGTAAATCCTTACACGCTCTAATTTATTCTCTGGATCAGAAGATGTATCAACCGTTGCATTAAAACTAAACTCTGGCCAATCATCATCATTCTTAACCTCGATTAAATAGTTGGTTCCATCTTTACTCTTTTTATTATTTGTCTTGTAATCATAAACATTAATACCCGGTTGCTTAACAGACTTTCTAACTGAGTTAACTATAATATTGATATAAAGCCTACGCTCATCATTATTATCTACACCTACACCTGTTACCTTTGCATGACCGGCACCACAATAGTTAACATTTCCAAATGAGTAAATGAAGTAATTATCTCCTCCATCATTTCTTGATGCTGCATAAAGAGACGAATTCGAATAATAACCACTATTACCATGCTGTTTAGCTTCATTTGTACCACCAGCAAGTGAATACCATACTGTCATTTGAGAATTATCTAACTCAAGTGCATACTCCTGTGGATGCGTAGGAGATATATTGAGTTCATCACTTAGTGTAAATGGATACTGTGTTACAATACCTACATTATTTTGCGATGCTTTATCGGTACCAAAATTCATTCCACTCTTTTCAGCTTTTAAATTAGTCATATAGTCAGCATTTGAGCTTCTCGAGTACTGAGAAATAGTTGTATAATCAGATACCGCATATTTATACTGTGATATTCCAGGGTTGGAAAACGATAAATTAACCGCATCGGTGTAAGCAACCTTTGTCAAATACTTTGTTGGTCGAAGCGAATAAGCATAACTACCAAAGGAAAGATCTTCAAACAAATCTTTACTCCATGTTCCAAACCTACCATTTTCCGTAATAGGCTTGAATGAAAGATTAGTCATAAAATACCTATCAGGATCAGACGAAGTATAATTGACATAATACTCACCAGCCTTAGGATTATCATTTGAAAGACCTCTGTTCTTATCCATACCAAAGTATTCTCTAAGTGTAGCAGTAAAACTTGCAGCTCCTGAATCAACATATGGTGAAAGGACTCCGTGGAACAAAAGCATATTTCCATTATACTTCTCAGGATCTATATAATCCTTTAAATCTGCCAAAGCCTGCGGATTAGATATATCATCCAGCGCAAAATTGTCAGATGCACCAATTACAATCATATCATACGACCCTGCCAACCAGTTATCAGGATGTGTATATCTCAAGTAATCCTTATATAATTGATGATGCGTTATTTCTATATCTTTCTTGTCTCTGTAATCAAAATATGCATTTGCCAACGCACTAAGCTGAGAGTTATGCATATATTGATAGCGCATACTACCACTACCTGAACTATTAACTGCTGAAAAGATATCAGCGTAATTCTTAGTCTTTTGAACAAGACTTAAATCCTTTCCAAAGCCTCCAACATCTTCGCTTACTACAAAATCAAGTTCTGCATCCAATGCTGGAATTAAAGCATCAGCCTCCGCCTTGGCATCAAGATAAAGTTGATATTCATCGTCTGCTAAATCTTCATAGTGTCTCTGTGTAATAAATTTAAGCTTTGCATCTACATCTGTAAGTTTAGTCCACTCCACATAATTTGAATCACTAGCATCAATCGAATAAGAATTAACAATGCTATTTTTTTCATCAATACTCAAAGCACTAAAATCATATGCCTTTGCAATATCAACAGCTTTCTGTTCAAAGTCACTACGAGTCATTATGTCAAGATCAAAATCATACAAATCACTTACGTCATCAGCAAGATTTGTTGACCAATCATCTATACCTGTATATCCATCAACAGAAAGCGTACTATCATACCACGGAATACCAAATACATGCTCATGTTTTCCAAGATATGGTTTCTGAGAAGTCCTTGATTCATTAGGATTAGTACTGCTCTGTTCATATGCTCCTGTACCATAATACCACATACCGATATGTGAATTAGTATTAGCTATAGGATAATACTCGTATAACTCAAAACCTCTCTGACATACAGGGCAGAAGAAAAGCGTATCCTCACCTTGAGCACCTTCTGGAGAAGACGTAGTATACTGACCTTTAACTTTAGCCACCGTCTTTCCATTATCAACAGTAGAATAACCAGGCATAATCTGAAGAATTCTTACTGTTTGTTTTGCACCTGAAGTATTCTTGATATAAGAAAGACCTGTAACATATGATGTAATATCAGAGTCTTTATCTTTCACTTCAAGTTTCCAATAAACAGGGCCAAAGAAGTTGTTTAATGTAATCTTTAACGAATTTTTTGTTACTTCGTCTGCACTATCTGTCATATCTTCAGTAGGCTCAAACAAGCTGTTTGCATCATCATCTATATAAAATTTAGTTTCATAATCTGACGAACCAGCTACCTCAAAAACGAACTTAAGATTTGAGTCCTCGAGTCTTGTGCTCTTATCATAGAAATTATACACAACCGGCATAGAAGTAACTGTTAGCTTTGGCCTAGTATAAGATTCCTTTACCAAAGTATTCACTTTTAAACCTACATCAGAGCTAAACAATCCATCATCAGATGTATTTTTAACTTTCCAAAGAACTGTTTTAGACTTATCACTTGTTTCTCCAGTTTCAGTAATATAATCTTTATCATTACAATACTTAAAGAACTTACACATATTAGAATCTGGATCAAGATCATTTTGTAAATATCCATTTTTTACAACACTCTCATATGCAGTTGCAGCACTTTCTTCCACTATAAGCGGCATACCTTTATCAACATAATCTTTAAGTTCTTCAAGTCTATCAAATGATATGTCATTACCATTTAATAATGCAAACGTATCCTGATAGGTCCCGTTAACTTTAACCTTAGGAACCGGCGTTCCATTTCCTCTTGTACCCGAAGCGAATGGACCCGAATCAATAATAACCATATCGCCGTTATGCGAATACATAGTGTATATAGGCAAATGCAACTTACCAGTAGAATTTACACCAATTTTACCTACATTATTACCTTTACCTCCAACGTTAGCAATACTTTGCCATTTATCTAAATCAGTCTTAAATGCACTTGTATTGCCTCCGATATAAACCAAATCATAATTTCCAAGAATTGGTTCTTTACTTGCAGCGAGCTCCTCTGTAGACATATGCACAATATTAACCTGACTTGGATCAATACCTACTGCATCTGCTATCTTATTCTTAGATAACTCCCAATCATAATACTCAACAACAATATTACCATTTTCATCTCTTGGGAGTTTTTCCTTATCAACATCATTAACTACATTGGCAGGAATGGTATAATATACCCCCTTTACCTTTCCACCTATAGTGCTCTCTGCCAAATTAGTATCTATAGGATAACATGGTTGTATTTCAAGTACCGTATACATACTTGAAGAACTACCCTTACCACCTATTCCTCTGTAAGTTGACTTATTAATAAGAGTTGCTATAGCTCCAGCTCCTGTCTCCTTACCTGCTATAATAGTATCAATCTCTTTCTTGCTTGTAACCATTATGTTATCATATCTGGCAAGATTATCAGCTGTCGCAACCATATAGTACAATTCAATATAATTATATTCCTGATTATCTATATGAGAAGTTGTACTTGTTGAAGTAACTGCAACCCCCATAGTTGCCGGATAAACAATACTTACACTTGCATACATAGCACCTGCCAACTTATTGTATGCATCGGTTGAAATGTCACCAACAGCAGTTTCATCAATCAATATAAAATCATAAGCTCCCAAATCAACAGTTCCGGCTTCTATATCTGCAAGAGTTGTTTCATCCACCTGAATCAAATCAGGAGTTGTGTATTTTGCATTATAAATAGATGTTTTTATTTTTGTACTACTTCCATCTTCATTTTCAGTCCTGTATATTTTTGATTTAGAACCTGTCGGCAAAGTATATTCATCTTCTGACTCAACAGAGCGATAACCTGAAACACTATATTCTTCCAATGTGCTTGGTATAAGCTCCTCTCTCATTTTCTTTTCAGCAGTACCTTCGCCACTTAAAACAAGGAACTTTGCCATCTTCTTAGTATCAAGGACATTAGTATTACCTTCAGCATCTTTTATAACTTTACCATCAGTATCTCTTTCTTCACTAACAAGAGTAGTCCACTTATTCTTTGCTTCCTGTGTCCTACCATTTATACCAAGATACATAGAACCATTATTATGTGTAAGAAAATCATCTACAGACTGTTTAGATGTATCCCATGCAAAAGTATAATAATACATACCCCTGTAAAAAACATCTATTGCCAATGTAGCCATAGATTCCTGAGTATTTGTATCATCCTCACTATTATCACCAGATTTACTTTCATTATTGATAATAAGTGGCTTATAATCACCAACTGCATAAGTATGCAATATATCATATAGCTTTTCACATATATCATTTCCCACTCCAAATGGTACATCGCCTTGATTTAGATATATAAGATCAGCATTAGATATTTCAATAAGTTCAGCTTCACTATCATTTGTAATTGATGTTGTTTTATATGCCTTATAGTTTACCATTCCACCCTTCATGGCTTCACCAAGTGTTGAATAACCATCTATGACATATTTTTCAAAATCAAGATTTTCTGCAAAACCTTCCAAACCAGAAGCTGTATCTGAATATATCTCCACAATATTATAATGCGGATCAACATCAGGGTCTGTTGAGTTTGAGTTCATAATTATGTAATCAATATTAGTCTTTGAACCAACATCAACCGCAGTTGTAGCATCAGCTGTAAGCAACGAATCATCTTGTATATCCTCATCCGCATGAGAGAAAGACAAGAAAGTTACGGCAATAGCCATAAAAAGCATCGCAACTAATGCAGTTACTTTAAGTTTCATGTTTCTTTTCATTTCGCTTTTACCACCCTTTCTTAATTATTCTCTAAAACATCTGAGTTTCTTAACTTAACCATTCCATTTGTTGTATATCTTATTTTCTTATCATAGAAGTAAAGGTTCAAACCAATGGCACCGTTCTTTGAGTCAACTGTTGCAACACAACCGCTTATATCAGTTGTACCTGATGTAACATAGTTAAAAACGTTTGAAAATAAATTGTTTTCATTAAACGAACCACCCATTACATCATTTTTACCTATCTGAAGAGCATATTGCCTTTCATAATACATGTTCTTTCCATCAAAGGTAAAAGTACATCTCATTGTATCATTTGCATCATACACGCCATCACTTATCTTGTTTATCTTAACTTTTTTTCCGGCATGCAATTTGTCATCTACTTCTACGCCTGTTGTTGATTCCGTATAACTGCTATTAACTGCCGTTATCTCATCAATCGGAACGGAGATATCTATAATCATCTTTTGAATATATATCTTCGTATCCTTATCTGCAGGACTCATATCAGAAAAAATAATTATATTTGTCTCTGTAATTCCTGAATCTGTAAGCTCTTTCTTGGTAGCCTCATCAGGAACATAATAATGAGATGTAAATGTTCCGCCTGCAGCATCACCCGGTTTTGCATTATCAAAGTCTACATCTGCGCTACATTGATAACCAATTATCACTACTCTCTTTGCCTGCATAATAGTATCTGAAAGCTTATCATATGCAGATTGTGCAGAATTTTGTATGCTTATATTTGCCTTATTTTTTCTGAAGCTTAATACGCTGCTTCCCATAAGGGCACTAACCGCTGTCATGATAAAGGCAAGCATCGCTATAGCAATAACCAATTCTATAAGGGTGAAACCGTTATTGCTTTTTGTTTTTTTCGTCAACGTTCATCACTCCTTATCTACCTTGATATATAGCTTCCATTTTTGTTAACAGAAACCGTAACTATCTTATCACCTGAGGTCTTTTTTCTAAACTCATATTTACCATATCCGAGTACACATTCACCTTTTCTATTAAAAGCTATAACATAAGTATCAGCGCTTGCGTCGTTGCCGTCTAAATCATAGAATTTTATATCTACATATGAAGATAGGCACACACCCTTTCCTGAAGCTTCATTTATAGATTTAACATAAGGATCAGTGGCATCCAAACCCGAATCAGAATACTTTCCTGTAGGACTCTTTTCACATATACATTTTTGAAGATAATACTTCTGACCTATCTTATATATCTTAAGTCCTATAGAATATTTCTCCTCATCAGAATCAATCACATTATTCTGATTCTTATCTACACCATTGTTTTTAGATAAGCTTATGGTCTCGGCAAGTGAGTTTTCAAATGAGCTTGCTGCTTCCTTTGCCTTGGCACTATGCATGATAGTCAAAGAAATAAATGAAGCAACAGTCATTATAAGTATCATAGCTATAACTATGATAAGCTCTGTTAAAGAAAATCCACCGTTATCTCTTAAGCTTTTTTTAATTCTCTCTTTAATCTTAACCATCAACACCACCCCTATTCTACGTTCTTCATCCAGTTGTTGAATCTTACAACATCCGAATAGTCTATAGTGTCAATAGTTTTTGCTTCGCCATCATCAGCTTTTTCTATAATCTCTGATCCTTCATATCCCTTGAAAAGCTTGAGGAATTCCTTACAATCATCATCACCTGACAACTGACATTCTCTAAGAATCGCTCTACAAATCTCTGCACTTGCATTAATAGTCTGAAGTTTATTGGATATATAAATTTTACCACCGGAAACTATCAATCCCTCAAATCCGGTAACATCCTTTCCAAAAACAACATCTCCCTTTGTTAATATAATACCTTTAACTACACCGGTTTTATTAACAACTACAGTTTCATTAGAAGCAACTGCATAATATCCTGACGAAAGAGTAAGATTTCTTACGGAATTAATCTTATCAAAGTTAAGGAACTTATTAATCGGTGTGATAGATGCTTCACTAAACTGACCTGATGGATCAGATACAAGATCATCAATATACTTCTTTTCAAGTGAAGTTGCATCCATATGACCCAGATTCCACTTAACATAGTTATATTCTTTCTCAAGGCCATCTGAATATTCTGTTGCTGTCGGACTTGAACCACTTACATTATAGCTTGCTGAAGAGAATAATGTAGATAAGTCAGCACTGTCTTTTACGGCTATATTAAAATCAGTACCCTCTTTTGTAGTTATAGCACCACTTGAATACATTGTGGAATCAGACTTAGGAAGTAAAATATTGCCCGCATCAAATCCTTCATAATCAGTTATATCAGTAAGATAATCCTTTATAACACTATCAGGGTTATTCAACTCTTTTACATAATCAGCGATAAAGCTTGCAGCATATGCTTCTGCACTTGGAAACTCTTTAACAAAGTTGTCACAATAATCTGCGCCAAGAGTACTTACAGCAACAGGATTTCTGCCTGATGCATAATAACCTTCACTACCACTTGCAATATATCTGTATGCTCTATCAAAGTCATAATAGTAATACTTCTTACCGGAAACTTCCTGCATAATGCAAGGTATAGCATACTTTTCCTTTTTTGAATCTAAGAATCTTGCTTCAGGGAAGTATTTTTCAAACAAAGCACTTCCTCTTAAAGCAGGATGTAAATCTGCGTCATATGCCCTATCGCCCCAATCATCATATATATTTAAGTCATATACGGATCTATCCTGAGCTATGGCAGGTGTAGGAATACCTGTATACTGTATAGGTATATATGCTACCTGATTTGACTTGAAAGACAAACTCTCACCCGTCTTATAATCTCTTATAAATACAGTCTCCGTGTTTCCTGAAGAATCTGTAGTTTTATTAACAGGATTAAACTCTACAGTCTGAACATTGGTAAGTACGTTTTTATCAGAATCAGTTACTTTTTCATCTTCATCCGCAACATCTACTTTCTTTGATAATTCAATATATGAACGTCCCGCAAGATAAATAGATGTAACATCAGTGAAATCCAATGTGGACTTTTCACCATTAACTATAATTGCACTACTGTTGTAATGTCCTCTGTTTTCAGTCTTTGTTACAGGCTTACCGTTTTCCATAACCTGAGAGTGTCCATTATACTGAAGGAACTCTCTTTGGAAATTTTCAAGATCAACAGTAGGTACAAAAGTCCTTTTATCCTTAGAAGTACTGTCTCCGTATCCAAAATATTTACCACGAAGCTTAAATGATGAACCAACAGAATTAATCTCTGTATCGTCTCTTACATACATATTGGCTCTTATGTCCGCTTTAGAACCATTATAATTATAAATCATTTCATCGTTTTCATCTTTTTTATTTGTTGGTACTTTTGAACTATAACCACCAAGTATAAAATTATCAGTCCAAACTTCTGCTTCATCTATGGCCATACCATTTTTACCATATATTGAAAGGAATCCATTGTCCATAACTGATATAGAACCCGGAACAATGACTATATCCGCAAGTATGGATACATTTGTACCATCAACAAAGAAACCTGAATACATACTTCTCTTATTAACACCATCAAAATATTGTCTGTTATTTACATCAGCAACATTGGTAGTATTCATTATAGTTGACTGCATATTATAATAAGTATTTGAAACTGCATTTTCACCATCATATTTTCTTGATGTAACACTTCCATGTTGGTACTTAACATCAACATTTTCTACTCCGTCTGAATAAGTTTTTTCAAAAACCTGATCTTCATCCTTAGGAGTCGTTACTCCATCTCCCATATTGGTATATGTGCTTTTATTATAATCTTTATTATAATAATCTGCTGCTGCATAGATATTACCTGCTATGGTTACAGGCATAGTCGAATCTACTTCAACACCCATATCTGCAATAAGTGAAAATTCAAATATATTGGTACTGCTTCCGCTGGTAGAATTAAACAAAACCTTAAAATCCGGATTGCCTATCTCGATATCTGTTGAAATAGTCTGGGTATAATCACCAATTGCTTTTTTATATTTTACTTTTCTCTGAAGAGTAACATTCTTAACAGTGATAAGTTCAATTTTACCATTGGCATCTACTTTTCTCTCAACCTTAAGTCTGCTTGGTTCCAAGGTAACATTAGGATCTGAAATATACTTTTCAAGTGAAGCTACAATATTGGCATCACTGAAGTATGGATTCGTACTTACATTCTCCATGAACTTATCAGAAAACATCTTTTCAGCTTCTTCGTCTGTTTTTTTCATATATGTCTGAGTTGCAAGGTCATAATATACCATATTTTCAACAGTATATACATATGCATCCTGCATATTCTTAAGCGTCTCTGAACCGACACCTGCATATATCTCATTCATCGCCTGTTCTACATAGTAGAAGTTATCCCTTGCATTTACATCCTGCATTCTTAACCTATATGCATACCCTGCCGCTGTAAGAAGCGCTCCTACAATTATACCAATAAACGCCATGGAAACAACAACCATAATGGTACTGGAGCCGTTATTTTTTAGTTTTTTAAATAAGTTTTTTATTTTCTTCAACTAATTTTCCCCCTTTGCTCCTGTAAACGTAACCGCATTGCTTCCCGCCTCATCTTCAACAGGCGTTAATGTAACATTTATAGTATATAATCTACTTTGGAATCTCTCATCTTCTGAAAGATACTTTAATCCATGATACGCTTTTCTATTAGGATGAGCTACATCATCAGTCTTTACATCGGCAAAAAGCGTATTTGAAATAACACTTGTATCAAAATTATCTTTACTAATATTTGTATATACTGACGATGAAGACTTTTTATATTTTACTTCTGTTCCGTCTTCCTTCTTTTCAGTTATTTCTTCATCAAGTTCATAACTGTTTAAGCTGCACAAATGAATCTTTACAAGATTTGTCTTTGTACTCTGAGTATAAAACTTATACAATGTCTCACCTGTAGACGTGTCAGAAGTGTCAACATTTTTTGTTACCTTCATCTGATCATTGTATGGCTTATAAAGATAAATCTTTGCATCCGGAATATAGTTATCAATCACAAAATATTCATTTGATGCATATATTACATCAGTCTTGCTTGACTCTGCTGCATACGGCTGATACTCGATATATGTAGCAGGGCATTCAGTCATGTTGAACTTTTGTGAATATACATTGTAACTCAATGTCTCATCAAGGACACTGTTATAATAATATACATCTACACTGACAACATAATAATCTTTACCATCAATATTTTCTTTATTGATATAAACCTTTGTGAGCTTGATATTGTTATCCAGACTATACTTCTGGTTTAATACGCTATCACTGCTTACATGTCCCAAAGCCTGAGCCCATGCAGTCGGATCTGTTTGTCTCAAATGCTCCATAGCGAGTGAGAAAAACGCTTTCTCAGCCTGGGCATCAAAGTTTGCTGATGTTCCCGGAACTATAGCAACCTTTGAGCTATCCATATCCTGCATATTTCCAAGGTTTACATCATTTGGATTCTTAACTAACTCTGTAGTTTCACACACAGCACTCTCAACATAACCATTCGCATCATACTTAACAGCATGGCCTTCACTATTTAATGTAAATCCGCCAGGTGCAGTAGTTGCTTCAGTCATCTTAAAACCTTTATCGGAACCATCATTACAACCTTTTAACGCAGTATCCAAATCGTCTAAAATAACAACTCTTGAATATTCTTTTTGCTCAGGTCCCATCTTTACATTACTAAGTGTATATCTGTAAGCATGATACTTGACTTTTTTTCCTGTATCTGCCCCTGTTGAATCACATATCTTACATTCAACAGTTTCAGGCTTTTCAGCAGGAGCTCCATATTTCGTCTTCAGTTCGTCCATGGAAGACTTCTGAAAGTCTTCCATTAGATAAACTGCATCGTCTGTGACATACTGCTGCTGTTTTGCCATACGGCTGGTCTTTAAAGTCTGACTAATCTGAGTTACTATCGGTACAAGAAGTAACGACAGTATGGCTATGGCTATGACAATTTCAACTACAGAAAAACCTTTATTGTTTTTTCTTGCCATAAATCCTCATCCTCTCTTAATTAACCCTCACAGTTCCACCTTTGCTGCCTACTGAAAATCTAGGTAATGAGCTGTCATCTCCTTCAACCTTTATATCAACAGCAACATCAGTATCATTTGAAACATTAAGCTTCAATCCATTCTTATCACCAGAATCTACTCTTTCTGATGAATCAACATATATACCGATTGAATCACCATTTACATCCATCTCTACATCTTTACCGTTAAGAGATACTGTAGCCATCTTCTTACCATCTTTATCTTCAATCTTTATATCTAATGTTGCGACATCATTATCACCATAAGAAAGTTCTTCATTTCCCAAAGTTACAACAACTCCGTCACCTGCATCGTTTGCTGCATTGTTAAGAGTAATCTTGATATCATTTGAATTTGCAGTAACATTTGAAGTTGAGCCTGTTGATGCAGGAGCAGCAGCACCGCTACCACCTAAGAAGATATTGCTTACACCATTTGAAACATCTGTTGTAACCTTATCTGCTTCTCTGTCACCACCCTTTACACAGTAAGCATTAAGAGTGATTGTTCCATTATATTCATTATTTGTCACATCATAAGCAATATTCAATGAAGTAACATTCATTCTATACTTGTATGCCATTATATAGTCGATAAGATCTTTTATTCCTTCATATGAACCCTTATATGATATAGGAAAAGTTGCTCTATAGCACTCATATGAACCATCTGCATTAGCGACAACCTCTTCTCCTTCATCAGATTCACTTTCAACAGAAACATTACTTCCGCCAAGCGTATAAAATCTTTCTTCTTCACCAAGTCCTACTGTCTGGATATCCATTCTCAGGTTTCCCTGATCTTTTTCGATGCCTTTCATAAACATAACAGATATTTCCTGATCGAGAGTTGCAGGGAATATTTCAATTGCTTCATCAAATTTCTCATTATACTCTTTAGTTAATGCTACGTATTCATCTCTATGTACTTCCTGAGCCTTAAGCTCATCGTATCTGGACTGAAGAGTACTGATTTCATCATCAATAGCATTCTTATCATCCGTGTTTGGCTTATATACATACATATATACTCCGCCTAAAACTAAAACAGCGAGAAGTATTAAAATAACTCTTATATTATTCTGTGTCATATTTATCAACCCCCTTTACTATTCAGCTTCCTCTGTTGCCGTATCATCAGATACAACCCCGAGATCCTCTGCCGTTCTTGTATCAACATATACAGCAGTTGCAGTAAAGTTGTATGTCACTTCACCGCCATCATCAACACTTTTCGAAATGCTTGATACATAAGCATCATCTATACAATCTATAGTTTTAAGTTGCATAATAAAGTCTGCAACTCCATCCCAACTAGTTGATACTGCAGGAATTGTAATACCATCTGCTGCACTCGAAAAACTTGATACAACAACATTTGTAGGAATTTTCGATTCAAGCTGGCTGATAAACACTCTGACATTTTCATTTAAGCTGTATGTAGTATTATACATAGTAGCTACATCAACATACCTTGCCTCAGCAGCATTCATTTCGTTTACAACCTGCTCAATATCACTTATACGGGCTATATCCGCTTCTAACTGTTCTTTCTTAGACTGAGCATCATTCTTTGCTTTGATTGACATAAATGCCATAACAGCAGCACCGATAACTGCAACTGCAAATACTGCCGCACAAGCTATAGTTGCAGCACTTCCGCCGCCCTCACCCTTAGTTTTCGCAGAATCAAGCGGAACAAAATCCATAGGGGCAAAAGCCGCTCCGATAGGAGTTACAAGATATACCGGATTGTATACCTTTAAATCTATGCTCGGGTCAAACTTGATATTGTACAAGCTGTCCATGATTCGTGTATTTACATTTAACTGAACTTTAAAGAGACCGTCTATACCTCTTATAAGCGCTCCATCGCCTGTAAGGAAAACATCCTCGATAGGCTTATCAGGATTCTTTGATGCATAGAAGTCCATTACACGTCCAATATTGTTAATCAAATATCTGAAAGCACCTGTTGTCTCATTGTCATCAAAATCAACTGTTATAAGTCTGTCATTTTGAAGAAGTGTCATAGCTGTAGTAGCATCTACGCCCTTTTCATCCATAACTACATTAACAACAGGATTTGTACCATGAGGTACTGTTCTTTGAAGAAGAAGGTTGTCACCCTGTACTATATTAAGTACTGTCGACTCACTTCCTAACTGGATTACCATGGTAGTAGCACTTGCAGTAGTCTGAGTCTTAATGAGCTGGAGCATTGCATTACCTATGTAATCAAGAGATACTACATTGAGTCCTGCTCTTGTTCCAAGGTCATAGTAAGATTTAACCATCTGAGAAGGTGCAGCAACAGCAA
The DNA here is from genome assembly GCA_902800325.1 of uncultured Lachnospiraceae bacterium. Lineage (GTDB taxonomy): Bacteria > Bacillota > Clostridia > Lachnospirales > Lachnospiraceae > Coprococcus_C. The sequence goes on along the minus strand of CADCDW010000004.1, from coordinate 19,367 downwards.
GAACTCTTAACTGTTTATTACCTTCTGCATCTGTAACTGTCTCAAGTACCGAATGAGAAACCACGTAATCCTCTATATTTACAGGGAAATACTCTGATGAGTTCGCATTTATGATTCCTCTGATTTTATTCTCTTTTACAAACGGAATAACCACTTCTCTGTTAACTATCTTAGTTGATGACAATACAAAGATTGCGTTTCTGTTAGATATTCCTCTGGCCGCAAGCTGATCTCTTATAGCCGCAGCTATCTTGTCAGGTTCTTTGATAACTCCATCTTCATAAGCATCCTCCGGAGTTTCAAAAATGATAACATTGTGAATGTAAGTTTGCTTCTTGGCTGAAGCAGTCAATTCAATAATAGTAATACTTTCATTTGTGATATCAATAGATAACACTTTACCGTTTTTTGCCATTCGTTATAGCCTCCCTCGCTAATCAGTGATTTTAATTATAAGGACTTAAAAGCCCACATACTCAGGTACCAGCTTACAAGCTGTTCACCCCATATCATTGCTATATAAATTCCTGCCGAAAGATACGGTCCAAAAGACATATATCTGTCAGCCTTCTTAATAGCCATCATCGTAAGATGTATAACTGACGCCAGCACACATCCCAACAAAAATGCTAAAATATTAAGCTTCCAGCCCAATAGTAAGCCGGTTGCTGCCATGAGTTTCATATCTCCTCCTCCCATACCCTTTCCTTTGGTAACAAGGATAAGAAGAAACAAAAAACCGCTGACCGCAAAAAAACCGATTACATACTGGCTCCAATGACTTAAGTCTGTTAAAAGCCTAATCAGTCCCAAAATAAATATAAAAATATTAAATCCAACGGGTATCTCCCGTGTGCGAGCGTCTATGACACTCAAAGCCAGTAAAGCCGAGCTGCACAAACAGTAAAGTATCGTAACAATCGTTATACCTTTGTTTAAATAAAGTACTATGTACAAAACGCCATTTAAACCTTCTATTAACGGGTATTGAAACGATATGTGTTCTTTACAGTATCTGCACTTTCCACCTAAAAAAACAAAACTAAACAGCGGAAGCAAATCATACCAGGCAAGTGTATGACCGCAGCTCATACAATGAGACCTTTCAAAGGTAATACTTTCCTTTAAAGGGACTCGTAAAATCAAAACATTAAGGAAGCTTCCTACCACTATGCCATATAATCCAAAAACTACAGAATAAAGCAGTTTTTCAAGAATATCCACATCAATGTTCATAAGAGGCGTTTCCTTTCAGTAATAAAGATTAAAAATAATAAATTTAAATACAGTTAAATTCCACCTGGCGAATCAGGTGGAATTATAACTGTTATTTTTGTGAGCAAATTACTTGCTGTACTTCTTTGATACTTCCGGTACGAGCTGCCATGCTCCCTTACCATCTTCGCCAAGCTTTGTAGCTTCAATAGCACCATCCTTTGTAACTGCATATACATAGATTGTTCCCTTGTTGTTAATATAAGCTACAAACTTCTCAGCCTTATCCTTCTTGTACTTAATCTTTGGAGTCTTCTCACCGATATTAGTACCAATCTCAGACTTAGCCTGTGTGTCAATATCATCAGGCATATCAGTAGATTTAGTTGCGCCTTCTATTTTGATAGCACCTGAATCTTTTGCTTCTTTATCTTCACCATCTGAAGTTGCCTGACCAGGAGTGATAGTAATTGTAACAACTTTATCATCAGCAGCAGAAGTTAAATATGCAAAAATATCTTCATCTGTCATAGCTGACTCAATAGCAGTCTTAATAGCCTTACCACTTGTTACATCATTTGACTTTCTTGACTTATCAATATATCTGATAAGTGCCGGAGCTATAGCACCTGCAAGTATAGCCATAATAGCTATAACGATGATAAGCTCAACCAACGAGAAACCTTTGTTGTTCATTTTCTTCATAAATCATTCTCCTTCTTTCTTTAAAAAATTTTAAATTATATATGATATTATACCGTCATCCTCGCCTGACGATGAATATCCAACTTAATAATTATCAATTGCGTCATACATACCAAGCATAGGTGAGTATATTGCAATTACTATACCACCGACAACTACAGCCATAAGTACAATAACCATAGGCTCCATAGCTGCTGTAAGCGCATCGGTCGCTGCTTCAACCTCCATCTCGTAGTAGTCAGCAACCTTATCCATCATATCTTCTATATTACCTGTCTCTTCGCCAATCTTAATCATCTGTGGAAGCATCGGTGGAAAAAGTTCCATATCTCTTATAGGTTTAGAGAGTGGTAAACCTTTTGCGACCTGTACCTTTGCATCCATAAGGCCTTCTCTGATAATCTTATTATTCTGCATCTTAGCAACCTGCTCTATAGCATCAAGAAGAGGTATACCGGAAGCCATTAGTGTACTCAACGTTCTAGAAAAGCTTGCAGCCGCAGATTTTATGGTGAGATTTCCAAAAAGAGGTGCTTTAATAGCTATGTTGGCATATACAGTAGATCCCACTTCCGTCTTCCCAAAGAACTTTATCGCAAACACTACGGCAGCAACAATAAGAATAACGAAGTACCACTTATGCACCATAAAATTACTCAAATTGACCAACATCTGTGTAGCCTTAGGAAGTTCAGCACCCATATCTGCAAACATATCAGCGAACTGTGGTATAACTGTACAAAGAAGCACAACCACTACCGCCAAAACAACTATAAGTATGATAACAGGATATGTCATAGCACCCTTTATCTTAGACTTTAACTTGTTATTCTTTTCAAAGTGTGTTGTAAGTCTTTCAAATGCAACCTCAAGATTACCCGACATCTCACCAGCAGCCGTCATATTGACGAGTATAGGTGGAAATATCTTGGGATTAAGTTTGAATGCATCTGCAAGGGTACCACCCTTTTGAACGTAAGCCTGTGCTTCTCTTAATCCTTGCTGAAGAGTTTTGTTATCCATCTGTTCAGCCATCATATCAAGAGCTGTGATAACCGTAACACCGGCATTAAGAACTGATACAAACTGTTTACAGAATACAGCCAAATCTTTATCTTTAACTTTCTTTCCTTTCTTAGTGCCCTTAGCACTTTTTTCCTTAACATCCTGAATCATATAACCTTCGGACTTAAGTTTCTCTCTGGCTTTATCCTCGCCAGCAGCTTCAACGGTCAGGCTCTTACTCTTACCGTTTTGGTCCATGACCTTGCATATATACTGTGCCATTCTTACTCCTCCGACCCTTTGTTATAAATTATGAATAAATTATTAACAATATGTATCTAAACGTAGTATATAATATTATGTCTACTTTTTCAACATATTTTAGATAATTTTTTATTTTTTTGTTAATATTGCACAAAAAGCTACATTTGCTTCTTCATTGCAACCTGATCCTGTGCATAGATAAGTGCATTATCTCTTGTAATAATGCCACCTCTGTAAAGTTCCATAATGAAATCATCCATGGTAACCATACCGGCCTGTCTGCTCGTCTGTATAGTCGACTGTATCTGATGAGTCTTTGCTTCTCTTATAAGACTTCGTATAGCAGGGTTTGCAAGCATAACCTCAAATGCAGCTACTCGACCATTGCCATCAGCCGTCGGTATAAGAGACTGGGATATAACTCCCTCAAGAACCATCGAAAGCTGGATTCTTGTCTGCTGTTGCTGATGTGGCGGGAATACGTCGACGATACGGTCGATAGTTGATGCAGCACCTATTGTATGGAGTGTCGAGAAAACCAAGTGACCGGTTTCAGCCGCTGTTATGGCAGTTGATATAGTTTCAAGGTCACGCATCTCTCCTACAAGGATTATATCAGGATCCTCACGAAGCGCAGCTCTAAGAGCATTTGCATAACTAAGTGTATCCATACCAATCTCACGTTGGTTAACAACCGACTTTTTATGTTTATGTACATACTCGATAGGATCTTCAAGTGTTATGATGTGATCGGTAAGATTTTCATTTGCCTTATTAATAATAGAAGCAAGTGTTGTAGACTTACCTGAACCTGTAGGTCCTGTTACGAGAACGAGCCCTCTTTTCTTCTTATATAACTGTACAACCGAATCAGGTATACCAAGCATATCCGGTCTCGGAATCTGAGTATCTACCTTTCTGTATGCAGCAGCCATATTTCCTCTGTCCATAAATACGTTTACACGGAAACGTCCTGTCTCTGCTGCAGCAAATGAAAAGTCGACCTCTCCTCTTTCCTTAAGTATAGCCTTGTGTCTTTCGTGCATGGTGGAGCCAATCGCCTCTGCCGCATCAGCAGGTGTAAGCGGCGGGACCTCAACCTCTGTTAGCTTACCGTTTATACGAAGCTTTGGAGGTATACCACAAGCAAGATGTACGTCGGATGCATTTTGTTCTACTGCAAATGCAAGCAGTTCCTTCATATCTAACATTATATAGTCTCCTTTTATATATAGTTTTTAGTATTCGTCACCTGTTTCATATGTTATCTTCTTCATCTCAGCCAAAGATGTTATACCTGCCAAAACATGTTTTGCAGCTCCCATCTTAAGAGTGAGCATACCTTCTGAAAGAGCCTGCTTTTCTATTACATCGGCAGTTGAACCTCTTGCGATAACCGCCTGAAGCTCTTTTGATACAGGCATCATCTCATATACACCGATACGACCGGAATATCCCGTATCTCCGCAAAGAGGACATCCTACCGGTTCATATACTACTGTATCATCATCAGGATCTACACCTAAAATCATTTTTTCATCATCTTCTGCAAGTCTTGGCTGCTTGCATGAATTACATAATCTTCTTACAAGTCTTTGTGCAATTACACCAACCAACGCATCGCCGGCAACATATGGTTCAATACCCATATCTATAATACGCGTAACCGTAGATGCCGCTGAGTTAGTATGGAGTGTGGAAACAACCAAGTGTCCTGTGATAGCGGCCTGAACGGCTATCTGCGCAGTTTCGCCATCACGAATCTCTCCTATCATTATTATATCAGGGTCCTGACGGAGGATAGAACGAAGTGCAGCCGCAAATGTAAGCTCTGCTTTAACATTTACCTGTACCTGGTTGATTCCATCGATATTGGCCTCGACAGGATCTTCAACTGTGATTATATTAACATCTTCGGTATTAAGTTCGCTCAAAGATGTATAAAGTGTAGTTGATTTACCCGAACCTGTAGGCCCTGTAACAAGAATTATTCCATGCGGATTACTAAGTATACCATCAAACACCTTAAGCTCCTGAGGTCCGAATCCAAGTGCGCTCTTAGGTTTTGTAAGACCGTCCTTGGAAGTAAGTCTCATAACTGTCTTTTCACCATATACGGTAGGAAGAATAGAAACACGGACATCGAACTCTCTTCTGTCTACCATAATGGTAATACGACCATCCTGAGGTTTTCTCTTTTCAGCTATATCCATGCCGCCTATGATTTTGATACGGGCACTGATTGCCGAAAGAAGTGTATAATCGTATGACATAACCTGTTTTAAAGCACCATCTATACGATATCTGACACGAACACTCGATTCAAGAGGTTCTATATGTATATCGGAAGCTCTCTGTCTTACTCCACCCTCTATAATCTGTTTAACTAAAAGAACGATAGGTGAATTCTCGATATCTTCATTTAATGCTTCCTCTTCGGCTTCGGAGAGCATATCTGATTCACGTTCTTTACGATACTGCTCTGCAGCTTCCATAGCCTGTGCATTACCAAAATACTTACCTATGGTTTCATTCATATCTTCTTCCATAGCAAGCATAGGCTCAACCTGGGTATTGGTTGCTATACCGATATCGTCTATAGCATTAAGATCCATAGGATCTACCATGGCAACCTTTAATATATTAGGATTATTCTCATCATAACCTATCGGAATAGCCTTATATTTGTTTACAAGATTTTCCGGAACTAATTTAAGTATATCATCATCCAGCTTACATGCTTTAAGCTCTATGAAATCTATACCCATCTGAGTAGTAAGTACTGTTATAAGAAGTTCCTGGCTTATAAATCCCTGATTTACAAGAACAGTACCAAGCTTACCCCCATTTTCTTTTTGATAGGCAATAGCTTCTTCCAGCTCGTCCGAAGTTATCGCTCCGGCTTCAACAAGCAAGTCGCCTATACGAATCTTTTTTCTTCCACTACTTAAGCGCATTACAAGACCCCTCTCATATTAGTATAGTTAGCTAAACGTATTATATCACACAAGTTGTTTATTGAAAAGAAGAAAATATTTCACCTTCAAAAATCAATAATCACATTCATATACACGACCATAAAATCATACAATCCATGACCTATAACTTCAGAAACAAAGCTACATTTCTTTACAAAATATAGTGTGCATCCAAAGATTAGTCCGGAAAAAAAAGTTATAACTACCTGTATAATAGTTCCATTAAAGATATGCCATATACTGAAGATTAACGCTGTAATTACCGGAGCTAAAGCTTTATGCTTTTTTAAATTATCTTCCACACATGACATGATGGCTATCCGAAATATAAATTCTTCGCGAAGTGCAACTATTATAAAATAATGAAAAATCAAATAGACAGCGTTACCTATGCTTATCGAAAAATTAAGTTCTCCACCCTGAAGAACACATATAGTAGTAAGCACAGATGTAATAAATAGTGCGATTATTATGCCAATCACTATTTCCCAACCGCTCCTTATAATTAATAATTTTTTAAAATTATATTTCTTCTTTATGAGATAAAAAAGAGCCGGCAGCATTGTTAATATTTTAATCAGAGCCTTGAGAAATCTATATAAATTCATGTTCCAAATATAATCAAGATGCCTTCCGTATATGTATGTACATAAATACGTAAACCCAACAAGCATAATAAGTTCCTTTTTCTTATCCCAGCCCTCAACCAATTCATTCATTTTAATGTCTTTTTTCAAATCAATACTCATACATGTCCCTTATTGTCATAATTCCAATCAAAATTTATTATACAATACCCATTTTACCTTATTATTATTTTATATTCAACATTTTTAAATGGGAAAAGCACTTTTCCTCCAAAAATTCATATCATATATAAACAGGGATTTTATGAGGGCGTATAATTTGGATACTTTTAAACATCCCCTATCACAGGATGAAGAACGTCATTATCTTCTTTTAAGCAAACAGGGAGATATTGAAGCCAGAAATACGCTTGTGGAATATAATCTGAGACTGGTCGCTCATATAGTTAAAAAGTATCAGGCAGCTGAAAGAAACACAGAAGACCTAATCTCTATTGGGACTATAGGACTTATAAAAGCAGTTAACACATATGACATAGACAAAGGGAACCGGTTGGCAACATATGCATCAAGATGTATAGAAAACGAACTGCTTATGAGACTAAGGCAGGAGCGTAAAGAAGCAAGGGAAATATCTTTATACGAGCCAATCGGCACTGATAAGGAAGGTAACGAAATAAGCCTTATGGATATTATAAAAAATGATGATGAAAATGTGTTAATCGACATAATTCATAACGATAATTTAAGCTATGTATCAAAGATTTTCAATAAGGTTTTGGATAAACGCGAACAGGAGATAATCAATATGCGATACGGTCTAAACGGCAATGATGAACTAACTCAAAAAGAAGTCGCTAAAAAGCTTGGTATATCCCGCTCATACGTTTCACGTATAGAGAAAAAAGCGCTTCTAAAACTTAGAGGCGCTTTACTCTTATGACCATGCCCGGTTTAATACCGTTTATGTTGTCAAATTTGATATAAAGAAATTGTTTCGGATGAGGAGCTGATTCCATAGGATTCATCTTCTCATCAAATATTTCTTCTACTGTAACTTCTATGTTGGTTCCATCAAAAGCCATAACGCTTACCTTTTCACCGACAGTAAACTTATTCTTCTGATGAATGGTGACAAGCTTATCATTTTCGCTACTGTCTGTAATTTCTTCTATGCAGCCTAAATATACATAGTTGTTGACATAGGTGTTGTTGTCATAAATCTGTGTATTTTCATCAGGCTTGTGAAAATAAAAACCTGTCGTAAACTGTCTGTAAGTGCAGGCAGCTATTTCTTTCTTGTAATAATCCATATTGGCTCTGTATAATTCTTCGGATTCAAAATAATCGTCTATGGCTCTTCTATAGGTTCTTGTAACCGCAGCGACATAAAGCGCCGTTTTCATACGACCTTCCACCTTAAACGAATCTATTCCCGCAGCTATCATCTCCGGAATATACTCTATCATGCACAAATCCTTGGAATTGAATATATATGTCCCTCTTTCATCTTCCTCAACCGGCAGATACTCGCCCGGTCTTTTTTCTTCAACAACCGCATACTTCCATCTGCACGGATGCGTACATGCTCCTTTATTGGCATCTCGCCCGGTAAAATAGCTGGACAAAAGACATCTACCCGAATATGATATGCACATGGCTCCATGCATAAACGCTTCTATCTCCATATCAGAAGGTATATTATCGCGTATTTTTTTTAGCTCGTTGAGTGAAAGCTCTCTTGCGGCAACCACTCTTTTAGCGCCCTGTTTATACCAGAAGTTATATGTCATATAATTGGTATTGTTAGCCTGTGTACTTATATGTATATCTATATCCGGTAATATCTCTTTTGCAAGCATAAATATACCAAAGTCCGATATAAGAAGCGCATCTATAGCCGTGTCACCCACATCAAGTTCCTCATTGTGAAGGGTTTCAAAGTATTCCCTGACACCCTCTATGTCGTCATTATGCGCAAATATATTTACGGTAACATATACTTTTTTTCCAAAGGAATGTACATATCTTACCGCTTCTTTCATCTCTTCAATCGAAAAATTATCAGCTTTGGCTCTAAGTCCAAACTTCTGTCCTCCCATATATACGGCATCAGCTCCGTAATCCATGGCAACCTTAAGTGTATCCATACCTCCTGCCGGTATCAAAAGCTCAGGCTTTTTTATCTTTTTATCTTCCATATTTTGTTCCCTTTTTAGTATGCATTAGATGTTTGGTAATATTTATTATATTATTTATTGTTCATCATCTGTTGTTTATTATTTGTTGTTTATTATTTGTTGTTTATTATTTATGATTTAATAAACTCTATTAAATTGTTCAAATAAATCTATTTTTTTATCGTTACAGCCATACCGTCGGCAACAGACAAAATAGAGGTTTCCACTCTTTCATCATGCGTTATCTTATACAGATATTCTCTCATCCTGTCATGTATGGTTCTGTTTCTCTTTTCAACCGTATAATGTGATTCAAGAATTTGTCCATCCTGAAGTATGTTATCTGATATAATCACAGCCCCAGGCTTTGCAATCCTTATAACATCCTCATAATAATTTATATACTGTCCCTTCGCCACATCAACAAACAAAAAGTCATACGAAGCATCAGGAAGCTTACTTATAACCTCTAACGCATCTCCCTTTATAACTTTTATGACTTTTTCTTTTTTTAGCTTTTTAATATTATCTTCAGCCTCAGCAGCTCTTTTTTCATCCAGCTCAATTGTTGTAATATGGCTGTTTACACTTATATATTGACTCATAAAAAGTGAAGAATATCCCACAGCCGCACCTATTTCTAAAATACTTTCAGGCTTTTTTATAAGCAACTGCGTTTTTAAAAACTCCCTTGAAGCCTTCCTTATGACCGGTACACCGTCCGATATAGCTTTATAATAAATATCTTTCAGCAAGCCTTTATCGTCTTTTATATATGAATCTACAAACGAGGATATCCTTACCATATCAGCCATGGCTAATCCCCCTCTTCTTCTTCTTCTTCGTTTATGCCACAGATCAAATTGATTATCTCACCATAGGTCATAGAAGAAGACAATCCATATTTTCCTGCTTTTATCTTTCCACCGACATTTTTGATTCTGACTTTTGCCCAAAATACGTATTTATCTTCTATTATTTCGTTATCCTCAAGCGCTTTTCCAATCTGTAAGGAAGATGAATCGGCAGGAATCTCTATAACTGCATATTCTCTTCCCGTGGGATCCTTTGCAACATCTCCAAAGACACTGTACGCAAAATTAAACGAATATGTAAACAATCTCGCTATAAAATATACGATAACAATATTTATAAAAAGACTTAACATAAAACCCGATGAATGTTTTAAACCTTTTCTTATGATCTCATCCCATCTGGTTTTTTTCTTTGCCGGCTTTTTATTGACATTCTTTTTTTTGTTTTGTGATCTTTTTATCTGTTCATTATTATCACTCATCTAAGTACTCCAGCTCCAATCCTTCTGATATAGATATATATACCTGTTGCATAAGCCTGCATATCTTTTGTTCCGCTCTTAAAAAGTCGCTTACCAGAGCATTATGCAACAAATCATCATATTCTTTCACCAATGATGAAACCGCATCATAAGCATCGGAAACAGGATTATTTTGCAGATTCTCGTTTCTGTTTTTAAAATCCTTAAGCCTAATGCATAAATCATCATTCTCATAAAGTGCTTTCTTGGTTTCAAGATAAATCCTGTATTCCTCAGACTGCTTTATCTTCTCATTTAATTCTCTGCTTTGTCTTATAACATCTCTCATAGCCAAACCTCGATTTATTTAACCTCTGTTATGATAGGTAAAATCATAGGACTTCTCTTTGTTCTCTTCCATAAAAACTCACTTACAGAATCCTTAATGCTTGTTTTGATTTTATTCCAATCAGAAATACCTTTATTAAGACACATATCAAGTGCCTCCTGTATAACCTCGCGACAGTCATCCATAAGTGTTTCAGACTCTCTTACATATACAAATCCTCTGGAAACTATATCAGGTCCTGCCAAAAGCTGATTAGACTCTCTTTCGAGCGTTACAACAACTATTAAAAGACCGTTCTGTGACAAATGCTGTCTGTCACGAAGAACTATATTTCCTACATCACCTACTCCAAGTCCATCTACAAGGATACCCTGTGCAGGTACTCTTCCGGTAACCTTAAATGTATCATCTGATATTTCAAGAACATCACCTGTAGTAAGTACCTTAACATTTTCCTTAGGTACGCCCATCTCAACAGCAAGCTCCGAGTGACGCTTTAAATGTCTGTACTCACCATGAACCGGAATTGCATACTTCGGCTTTGTAAGTGCATACATAAGCTTTAATTCTTCCTGGCAGGCATGTCCTGATACATGCGTATCCTGGAAGATAACGTGTGCTCCCTTCATCTCTAACTCATTTATAACCTTAAATACAGCTTTTTCATTACCCGGAATAGGATTTGATGAAAAGATAACTACATCGCCCGGTTTAATAGTGACTTTATTGTGCAAGGAAGCTGCAATCCTTGATAAAGCAGCCATGTTTTCTCCCTGGCTTCCGGTTGTAATAAGTACAAGCTGTTCATCCGGATAATCTTTTATCCTGTCTATCTCTATAAGAGTATTATCAGGTATATTTATATATCCAAGCTCGGACGCAGTATTGATTATGTTGACCATACTTCGTCCTTCTATAACTACTTTTCTGCCATATTTATATGCAGAATTAATAATCTGCTGAACCCTGTCCACATTGGAAGCGAATGTAGCTATAATTATTCTATGGTCTTTATTGTCATTGAAAAGGTTATCAAAGGTTTTACCTACTGTCTTTTCAGACTGTGTATATCCCGGTCTTTCAACATTGGTAGAGTCTGCCATAAGAGCAAGCACACCCTTTTTCCCCAGTTCTCCAAATCTTGGCAAATCAATGGTTTCACCAAATACAGGAGTGAAATCCACCTTGAAATCTCCCGTATGAACTATAATTCCCGCAGGTGTATAGATAGCAAGCGCAGCAGCATCTGCAATAGAATGATTAGTTCTTATAAATTCTATTCTAAAGCATCCAAGATTTATAATCTGTCCATGGGATACAACTTTTCTTCTTACATTGTTAATATTGTTGTGTTCTTCTAACTTATGCTCTATAAGCGCCATAGTAAGTTTTGTTGCATATATAGGCATATTTATCTCATTTTCCACATAAGGAATCGCACCGATATGATCTTCATGTCCATGTGTAACCACAAGGCCTTTGACCTTATCAGCATTTTCCTTCAGATAAGTCACATCAGGAATAACAAGGTCTATTCCAAGCATCTCATCTTCAGGAAAGGACAAGCCACAATCTATAACAATTATACTGTCCTCATACTCTATTGCGGTAATATTCATTCCTATCTGTTCCAGTCCGCCCAAAGGAATAATCTTTACCGGCTTATTGTCACCTGGTTTCAAAACTATACCTCCAAATCAATATCTTCCAACAGTTCATCAAATACTTTGATAACTGCTTTTAATTCATTTTCATCCTCGATCACTCCGTAGGTTGCTATCTCTTCATCTTCGGAATTAGTTATTTTTTCTTCCTTAAGGATTAGAAAGCTGCCTTCTTCGCTACTCAAATCATCAGTTACTAATATATAATTGGTGCCTGCTATCATCGTTTGCTCAAGCACATAAAAATCTACATCGCCTTCTTCAGTTTCAAAAACTATTTTTTCGTTTTTTTCCATACTATTTATCCTCATACATTTTTTCTCTGTCCAGATATGCCTGAAGTATTATAGCCGCAGCCATCTTATCTATGTATGTTTTTCTTCTGCTGTGCGTTACGTCTGTTTCTTCCAAAATCCTGTCAGCCTCAACTGTTGTCAGTCTTTCGTCTTCAAAAATAACAGTAAGCCCTGTTCTTCTCTCAAGATTTTCTGCAAACTCGCGAGTCGACGCAGCTCTTTCTCCTTCAGTATTGTTCATATTTTTAGGTAATCCTAAAACTATTTTTTCACAACCGTATTCTGTTATAATACTCTCAATCTGTGCATATGTCTGTCTGAGTTTGTCCGCACGCTTTCTCTCTATAGTAAGAAGAGGTTGTGCTATAAGACCTGTTTCATCACTTATTGAAACTCCGACAGTTTTTGTTCCGTAATCTAAACCTATTATCCTCAAGCAGTTCTCCATTCTCAAAAATAAAACTATAATACTATGACTATACCATAATTGATAGTTTTACTTAAGTCTTGTATCAATATAATTTTCAAGAAGCACCTCTATGATTTCATCACGTTCAGCCTTCATAATAAGGCTCCTTGCATTTTTATAGCTGGTTATATAAGTGGGATCTCCACTCATTACATATCCAACTATCTGACTTACAGGATTATATCCTTTTTCTGACAAGGCATCGTAAACCTGTGCCAATATATCCGGCACTTCTATGGTACTTTCCTTTATGATATCAATATCCTGTGTGTTTTGCGTATTTAAATTATTCATCCAATCACGTCCTTTATAATTATGTATCCTTTAGTCAGCATTTTGCCCAATTATAGATATTGTACCCCATTTAATTTAAAATATCAACTTATTTATTGCTATTGATATTTATTATTGTTGACACCTTATATTTTTTGAAATAAAATAATTCCTATATGAAGCATATTATTAAGCAAAGGAAGGTATTTTAACCATGAATAAACCTGTTACCAAAAAACTAACCAATGCACAAAAGAACAAAATAACCTTTTGTATTTTTTTTATATCACTTACACTTACGCAGCTGGTCATGTATATATCTGTTATAGCTTCTAAAGGATTTTCAATGAACTCAATTGTATTTAATTATTATACGGATACATACATGGATTTCTTTAATCCATTAAATGTTTCCCTGTTAAAAAAACCTTACAGTTCATTAAATTTAGGTGAATATTCAATTTATTCACCTCTTTATATTTTATTATTTAAGTTTATGTCTTACTTCGCAAATGGCGATTTATATGATTATGATAAATCATATCTTGCTCGTTTTTCGGAAACAACCCTAATTTACGTAATTTTTGCAGCAATTACAACGGCTGCATTATCCATAGTCATATATAACGTAAAAAAAGGCAATACCATCACCAAAGTATGGTTTTTATTCCTTTGCCTTTTCTCAGCACCAATGATTTATAATTTAGAACGTGGAAATATAATCATAATAGCATTGTTTTTTCTGTTTTTATATATATTAAATTATAATAGCGAAAAAACATACGAAAGGCATCTGTCGCTCTTAAGTCTGGCTCTTGCTGTTGCCATAAAACCATATGCAATTATATTTATCGTCTTACTGCTTAGGGAAAAGCGTTTTAAAGATAGTCTGTTTTCACTTCTATATAGTATTCTTTTATATATTATTCCTTCATTTTTTGTAGGAGGATTATCAATCATAGGAAAGATATTTGAGAAAATTCCTGATGTTATCAACCAGATTCAGGAAGGCGGTGCAGCCTACAGAACCGATATATTTGCAGATCTTGATATATTATGTATGTCACTTGGATATAATACTCTTTCAAACAGCAGTCCCTTAAAATATATCATATGGGGTATACTTGTCATATCACTTATAGTTTGTGGATTCATATGCAAATCAAGATGGAAGCGTGTTTTGGCACTTACACTTGTAGTGGTCGCCGGTCCTTTTGCCGAGCTTCAATCCTCACTTATTCTTTTGTTCATTCCGCTTATTCTCTGCTTAGACAGTGATGAGGAAAGAAAAGCCATGGATATGGTGCATATATTCTTATTTGTACTTGTTATGGCACCTCTTGCGATTAAGGATTGTATCATAAGCTTTAAGCAAAATACAGGTTATGAAATTTACCTTCACTCATACCTTGTATCTATGGTGATAATGCTGTTCATATTTATGCTTTTTATAGAAACTGTTACTATGCCACTTGCAGGAATAGAATTAAATGATCCAAAACCTGAGGAAGGTGATGCCGAAAATAATTAAAAAAGTAAAAAGTCAGATAAAGAATCAAAATAACAAAATAAATAATTTAAATAATCCTTAAACAAATATCAATAACAATATAAATAATGGCATGTAGGTTTTATCCCACACGCCATTATTTTATATATTATTTAAGCTGTTTCAAAAGAGATTTTACTCTCCGTCATCTGTTTCATCAGTATCAGCAACTGCTACTTCTTCAACAGTTTCTTCCTGAGACTCGGTATATTCTTCATCGTAGTCATCATACTCTGATGCATCATCTACGTCAAATGCCTCTTCTCTTTTTCCAGTATCAAGCTGAACGCTTCTGTATCTCTTCATACCTGTACCGGCAGGAATAAGCTTACCGATAAGAACATTTTCCTTAAGACCGATAAGAGGATCAACCTTACCCTTTATAGCGGCATCGGTAAGAACCTTTGTAGTCTCCTGGAATGATGCTGCCGAAAGGAATGAATTGGTAGCAAGTGAAGCCTTGGTTATACCAAGCATTATCTGTGTTCCTACAGCAGGTTTCTTACCCTCTTCCTCGAGCATCTCGTTGATTTCTGCATAATCAAGCACATCAACAAATGTACCCGGAAGATATTCTGTATCTCCACTTTCTTCTATTCTAACCTTCTTAAGCATCTGTCTTACTATGACTTCGATATGCTTATCATTGATATCAACACCCTGAAGTCTGTAAACCTTTTGAACTTCACGTATCATATAATCCTGAACTGAACGTATGCCCTTTATCTTAAGGATATCATGTGGATTAACCGAACCTTCTGTAAGCTCATCACCGGCTTCAAGAATCTGACCATCAACAACCTTGGTTCTTGAACCATAAGGTATAAGATACGCCTTTGACTCTCCGGTTTCTTTGTTAGTTATAACAACTTCTCGCTTCTTCTTAGTCTCTCTTATCTCAACTTCACCGCCAAACTCTGCGATGATAGCAAGTCCCTTTGGCTTTCTTGCTTCAAAGAGCTCTTCTACTCTAGGAAGACCCTGTGTGATATCATCACCGGCAACACCACCGGTATGGAAAGTACGCATTGTAAGCTGTGTACCCGGCTCACCGATTGACTGTGCTGCTATGATACCAACAGCTTCACCAACCTGTACCGGCTGTCCTGTTGCCATGTTGGCACCGTAACACTTAGAGCAGATTCCAAGATGTGACTTACATGTAAGAATCGTTCTAATTTTAAGTTTAGCATCTCTTCTTACCTTTCCTTCTTCTGCATCAAAGAAAGGAACTCCATCTTCATCTACACCATTTTTGATAATTTTGGCTGCTCTCTTAGGAGTGATCATATGATTCTTCTTAACAATCATATTGCCATCTTTATCAAATACGCTTTCTGCAGCATAACGACCTGTTATTCTATCCTCAAACTTTTCTATAACTTCATTGCCGTTATAGATAGCCTTTACATACATACCCGGCTTCTCATCTGATTCCTCACAGCAATCAACTTCCCTGATGATAAGATCCTGTGAAACGTCGACAAGACGACGTGTAAGGTAACCTGAGTCTGCTGTACGAAGTGCAGTATCAGAAAGACCTTTACGTGCACCATGCGCTGATATGAAGTATTCCAAAACGTCAAGACCTTCACGGAAGTTTGACTTGATAGGGAGCTCTATAGTACGTCCTGTAGTATCTGCCATAAGTCCACGCATACCTGCAAGCTGTTTAATCTGCTGGTCAGAACCACGGGCACCTGAGTCAGCCATCATGTAGATATTATTATACTTGTCAAGTCCGTCAAGAAGTGCCTTTGTAAGCTTCTTATCGGCCTCTTCCCAAACCTTAACAACTGCCTTATATCTTTCTTCATCAGTCAAAAGACCTCTTGAATATGTCTTATTGAGTCTGTCAACAACTTTCTGTGCTTCCTCAAGAATTTCCTTCTTGGCTGCAGGTACTGTCATATCCGATATGGAAACTGTAATAGCTCCTCTTGTTGAGAACTTATATCCCATAGCCTTGATATCATCAAGTACTTCGGCAGTCTTGGTCGCACCGTGAATATTGATACACTTATCAAGAATCTTCTTTAAGTCCTTCTTACCAACATGGAAGTTAATCTCAGGTTCAAGAATACTATCAGGATTACTTCTGTCCACAAATCCAAGATCCTGAGGAATGATCTCATTGAATATGAGTCTTCCGAGTGTACAATCTATAAGTTTTGTTATCTTTTCGCCTTCCGGTGTAACTATGGATCTTTCAACCTTTATCTTCTGGTGTAATGTTATCTTACCATTTTCATATGCCAAAAGTGCACGGTTTGTACTCTTGAACATAGGTCCGATAAAGTTTCTTGCTGTGCTTACAATATCCTTATAAAATACTGTTTGCTTATCCTTGGACATCTTTGAAACAACCTTGACCTTAACGAAATCATTAAGTTCAACAGTTCCCTCTTCACAATCCTTGATAAGACTCTTTATATTCTTGCTTTCATCTTTTGACTTATATTCTTTAACTATATTGGCGTCTTTTAATTCTTCCTCTGAAAGCTCTGCATACTTTTCCATTGTAAGATAGTAGATTCCAAGTACCATATCCTGTGAAGGAACGGCAACAGGGCCACCATCTGAAGGCTTAAGCAGGTTATTAGGTGAGAGCAAAAGGAATCTGCACTCAGCCTGTGCTTCAACTGAAAGAGGAAGATGGACTGCCATCTGATCACCATCAAAGTCGGCGTTATAAGCAGTACATACAAGTGGATGAAGCTTTATAGCCTTACCTTCTACAAGGATAGGCTCAAATGCCTGTATACCAAGTCTGTGAAGTGTAGGAGCACGGTTAAGCATAACCGGATGCTCTTTAATAACCTTTTCAAGCACATCCCAAACCTCCGGCTCAAGTCTTTCAACCTTTTTCTTTGCTGCTTTTATATTGTTAGCCTTGTCTGTGCTGACAAGTTCCTTCATAACAAATGGTTTAAATAACTCAATCGCCATCTCCTTAGGAAGACCACACTGATATATCTTAAGTTCCGGTCCTACGACGATAACAGAACGTCCTGAATAGTCAACACGCTTACCAAGAAGGTTCTGACGGAAACGTCCCTGCTTACCTTTAAGCATATCAGAAAGTGACTTAAGAGCTCTGTTACCGGGTCCTGTTACAGGACGACCACGTCTACCGTTATCAATAAGAGCGTCTACCGCTTCCTGAAGCATTCTCTTTTCATTACGAACAATGATATCAGGAGCTCCGAGTTCAAGAAGTCTTCTAAGTCTGTTGTTACGATTTATTATTCTTCTGTATAAATCATTTAAGTCTGATGTTGCAAATCTTCCACCATCAAGCTGAACCATAGGTCTGATATCAGGCGGTATAACAGGAATAACATCAAGTATCATCCATTCAGGCTTGTTATTAGAACTTCTGAAAGCCTCTATAACCTCAAGTCTCTTAATGATTCTTGCTCTCTTCTGTCCTGAAGCCCCCTCAAGTTCTTCTCTTAATTCCTGTGATTCTTTATCAAGATCTACAGCAGCAAGAAGTTCTTTTATAGCCTCAGCTCCCATACCAACACGGAACTTATTGCCATAATCTTCCTCTGCCTTTCTGAATTCCTGCTCATTTAATATAGCCTTATATTCAAGAGGAGTTTCTCCCGGATCAAGAACTATATATGAAGCAAAATAAAGTACTTTTTCCAAATGTCTTGGAGAAATATCAAGCATAAGACCCATGCGGCTAGGTATTCCCTTGAAATACCAGATGTGTGATACAGGTGCAGCAAGCTCGATATGTCCCATACGTTCACGTCTTACTGCCGCTTTTGTTACTTCAACTCCACATCTGTCGCAGACAACACCTTTGAATCTTATCTTTTTATATTTACCACAATGACACTCCCAGTCCTTACTTGGTCCAAATATTCTTTCACAGAATAATCCGTCCTTTTCAGGCTTAAGAGTTCTATAATTAATAGTCTCAGGCTTTAAAACCTCGCCTCTTGACCATTCTCTGATTTTCTCAGGAGATGCAAGTCCTATTTTAATCGCATCAAAATTGATATCCTGATCCTGATTCATATCATTATTAAATACTGACATCTAACCTATCTCCTTTCCTTAAAAATCATCATCTTCATCATCACTGTCATATCCGTCATCGAAAGAATAATCATCTTCATCTCCAAGAGATGTAAGTTCATCATTTTCATCAATTCCGCTATAACCCTGTGACTCTAAATCTTCTTCATATCCTCTGCTGTCCCCTTCAATTACGGAACGGATATTGTCATCTCCGTAATCATAGCTCTCACCAAGTTCAACCTCGGTTCCGTCATCTGTAAGAACCTTGACATCAAGAGCAAGTGACTGGAATTCCTTAAGAAGTACCTTAAATGACTCAGGAATACCAGGAGAAGGTATGTTGTCACCCTTAATAATTGCTTCGTAAGTCTTAACACGTCCTGTGATATCGTCAGACTTAACGGTAAGAATCTCCTGAAGAGTGTATGATGCTCCATATGCTTCAAGAGCCCAAACTTCCATCTCACCAAATCTCTGTCCACCGAACTGTGCCTTACCACCGAGAGGCTGCTGTGTAAC
>CADCDW010000003.1 GCA_902800325.1 uncultured Lachnospiraceae bacterium | reverse complement strand
CGGTGTAATCATTGACTGGGTACCTGCTCATTTTCCAAAAGATGAGCACGGACTTGGAAGATTTGACGGAACGCCTTTATATGAATGTGAGGATCCAAGACGCGGGGAGCATCCTCACTGGGGAACATATATATTTAACTATGGTAGAAATGAAGTTAAAAACTTTCTTATAGCCAATGCTTTATATTGGGCAGACAAGTACCATGTTGATGGTATAAGGATGGACGCAGTGGCTTCCATGTTATATCTTGATTATGGTAGAAATGGCGGCGAATGGCTTCCTAATATTTATGGTGGTAATGAAAATCTTGAAGCTATAGATATGATCAAAGAATTAAATCAGAAGATGCATGAGCTTCATAAGGGTGTACTTATGATAGCGGAAGAGTCTACTGCATGGCCTATGATGACTCACTCTGTAGAAGAAGGCGGCCTTGGATTTGATTACAAGTGGAATATGGGTTGGATGAATGATTTCCTAAGTTATATAAAATATGATCCGCTTTACAGAAAATATCATCATAATAATCTTACATTCAGTATGGTATATGCTTACAGTGAGAATTTTGTGCTTGTGCTTTCTCATGATGAAGTAGTTCATGAAAAAGGCTCTATGATAGAGAAGATGCCCGGCGGATATGAAGATAAATTTTCTAATTTAAGGGTTGCTTATGGATACATGATGACTCATCCGGGTAAAAAGCTTTTATTTATGGGACAGGAATTTGCTCAGTTTACAGAGTTTAATGAGGCAACCGAGATAGACTGGTCATTATTTGAGTTTGATGCTCATGTTTATATGCAGGGTTATGTTAAAGAGCTTAATAAGCTGTATGAGACAGAACCGGCTTTATATGAGCTTGATAATAAGCCTGAGGGATTTGAATGGATAAACTGTAACAGTGCCAATACAAGTCTTTTGTCATTTATGAGAAAAGGCACCAATCCAAAGGACACGTTGGTTATCATATGTAACTTTACTCCTATGACACATAAGAGCTATAAGCTTGCTACTCCGGCCGGCGGAAAGTGGCAGGAGATTTTCTCAAGTGACAATGTTAAGTTTGGTGGAGAAGGTAGAAATAATAAAACTGCAAAACAGGCAAAGAAAGCAGAGTGTGACGGTCAGGAACACTATATATCGATTACTGTTCCACCTCTTTCAATTACAGTATTTAAAAAAAAATCTGACAAATAAATAAGAATATAAAAAATGTTAAATAGGCGACAAAGCGGGGATTGTAGCTATATTATTTCCGATTTGTCGCTTTTAAACTGAATAAACATTTGCATTAAGTAATTATGTAGATATTATTAATTGCGGAAATAATACAATTATCTATAATTTTCACTTTATTTTAAGGAGAAATAATAAATGATTCTTTCAGATTTTGAAAAAGTGGATTCAAATGTTTTTGAAGCATATATGGATAAGATAGCCGGGTGGTTTTTGGATAAGCTTCTTCAGATTGCAATAATGCTTATATTTTTATTTATAGCATTTAAAATAGTAAAATTTATTCTTAAGCTGATAAAAAGATCTTTTGACAGGACAAAGCTTGATAAAAGTGTTTCAGGTTTTTTGATTTCTTTAATCCGAGCTGTTATATATGCTGTTATAATTATTATGGCGGCATCTATTGTGGGAATACAGGTCACATCGCTTGTTACTATTTTGGGAACAACAGGGCTTACTATTGGGTTTGCATTGCAAGGCAGTCTGTCAAATTTTGCGGGTGGAGTACTTATACTTATATTAAAGCCTTTCAAGGTTGGGGACTATATTATTGAAAATGATAAAAAATGTGAGGGTACAGTTGAGTCAATAGATATTTTCTATACAAAGATAAGAACATTTGATAACAGACAGATTGTTATACCAAATGGAAGTATAACCAATAATTCGCTTATAAATCTTACGACCAATAAAGATCGCATACTGGATTTATCTATAGGTATATCATATGATCAGGACATAAAAGAAGCAAAAGAAATTCTTAAGGGAGTTATGGAAACTTCTAAGTATAGCATTAAAGACAAAGATATAAATGTATTTGTCAGTTCGTTCGATGACAGTTCGATAAATCTTGGAGCAAGGTGCTGGGTGGATTCTAATGACTATTGGAATGCAAAATGGGAGATAATAGAATCTATTAAGTATTCGTTTGATGAGCATGAAATTGAGATTCCATATAATAAGTTGGATGTCAACCTGAAACAGCAATAAAATGGTGATTTGATACTGTTAATTCAAAACAGTGTTAATTTAAAACAGCAACAAAATGGTTGACAGTTTTAAAAGAATGGTTAAAATAGTAATGATGAAGATATATGATATGATATAAGTACCAAATGTAAAAATTTACTATGACACTCACATCATAATATTTATAAATCAAATATAGTTAATAATGTCACGACATAAGGAGGAAGAATAGACATGACAAAGATAGATATATTATCAGGTTTTTTGGGTGCAGGTAAGACAACTCTTATTAAAAAACTTATTGACCAGGCGTTTTCAGGTGAAAAGCTTGTGTTAATTGAAAATGAATTTGGTGAGATAGGAATTGACGGAGGATTTCTTAAAGAAGCCGGAGTTGAAATTACAGAGATGAATTCCGGATGTATATGTTGTTCTCTTGTAGGCGATTTTGGTGAGGCTTTAAAGAAGGTTATAGATGAATTTGCGCCTGACAGAGTTATAATAGAACCATCAGGAGTCGGAAAGCTCTCAGATGTTATGAAAGCTGTCGAAGATGTTAAAGAACATGCTGATGTGGTTATAAACAGTGCAACAACTGTCGTTGATGTACAAAAGTGTAAGATGTATATGAAAAACTTCGGTGAGTTTTTTAATAATCAGGTTGAGAGCGCGGGAACTATCGTTTTAAGCCGTACACAGAATGTTGATGAAAAGAAGATAAGCGATACGGTTGCACTGTTAAGAGAACATAACAAGGATTGTGCAATTATTACAACACCTTGGGATGATATAGATGGTAAGGTAATACTTGATGCCATGGAGCATGCAAATACGCTTGAGGCTCTTATAGAACAGGCTAAAAAATTACACGAAGAGCATGAGCATCACCACCACGACCATGACGAGGATGAGCATCATCACCACGACCATGACGAGGATGAGCATCATCACCACGGCCATGACGAGGATGAACATCATCACGACCATGACGAGGATGAGCATCATCACCACGACCATGACGAGGATGAGCATCATCACCACGACCATGACGAGGATGAGCATCATCATCACGACCATGACGAGGATGAGCATCATCATCACGACCATGACGAGGATGAACATCATCATGAACATGGAGAAGGATGTACTTGTGGCTGTCATCATCATGACCATGATCATCACCACCATCATGCAGATGATATATTTAGCAGTTGGGGACTTGAAACTGCCAAGAAATATGACAAGGATGAAATGAAAGAAATACTTGAAGTTCTTGCGTATGAATCGGATAAATATGGAGTTATATTGAGAGCTAAAGGTATAGTTGCAAGTACAGGCTCTGATTGGATATATTTTGATCTTGTACCGGGAGAATATGAGATAAGAGACGGAAAACCTGATTATACAGGTAAGCTTTGCGTAATAGGAAGTGAACTTAAAGAAGACTTACTTAAGGAACTATTTAAGTTGGCATAATGATTTCCGGATCTAACATATATATAATGAAAAATAATATTAGAATTAAAAAGATTAAACTAATTTGTTTATATGATTTCTAAATGAAGGGATAGATATAAAATGAAAAGGCAGGAACAGATAGAAGAGATACCAATTTATATGTTTCTTGGTTTCTTGGAAAGCGGAAAGACAACCTTTGCCAAAGAGACTCTTATAGACAGAAATTTTACAGAAGGTGAGCCGACACTTTTGCTTGTATGTGAAGAGGGCATAGAAGAGTATGACAGGGAAGATTTAAAGAAAAGAAATATATTTGTTGAGTATTTAGAAGATAAGGATATCAATACAGAGTATTTGCTTGATCTGCAGGATAAATACAGTCCTACAAGAGTTATGATTGAATATAACGGAACATGGAAGATGGATAAACTGTTTTCTGTAAGAGTGCCTAAGGGATGGACTATAGTTCAGGTTATAACATTTGTCGATGCACAGACTTTTGATGTCTATATAGCCAATATGAAAGCGATGATGATGGAACAGCTTTCAACTGCTGATATGATAATATTTAACAGGTGCGATGAAAATACCAAAAAGGCAGAGTATAGAAGAAGTCTGCGTGCGGTTAACAGAAGAGCACAGGTAATATTTGAAAACAAAGACGGCTTAGCTGAGGTCGGTGATGATGAAGTGTTTTTACCTTATGATATAAATCAGCCGGTTATAGATCTTGAAGAAGAAGATTTTGGACTGTTTTATATAGATGCATGTGATAACCCTGATAAATATGTTGGTAAAAAGATACACTTTAAAGCAATGGTGCATAAACCTAAAGAGTATAATAAAAATGAATTTGTTCCGGGAAGATTTGCTATGACATGTTGTGCGAATGATATAGCATTTGTCGGATTTAAGGCTTATTACACCGGTGCAGATAAATTAAAGGACAGACAGTGGGTTATGGTTACCGGAGAAATCGGAAAAGAATACTATCCGGAGTTTGAAGGTGACGGACCTGTTATAAAAGTATCCGAAGTTGCCATGACATCACCTGCAACTGAAGAACTTGTATATTTCAACTAAAGAAAAACTGCCATATATACATGATATGGCAGTTTTATAATCTGTATTTGTTCACAATTTAAACAAATTTTCATCAAAAATCTGTCAAATTATAGATTTAATATATGTATAAATGATAAATATATTAATTATTTATTGTGCTACATAAGACTTTGAGAATTACGATAAAAGCAATCCTCATGTCATTATAAAAATTCATATTACTTAAATGTTTATCTAAACAAAGATAAACAAGGAGGAAAGGAAGATGATTATAAAATGAAACATGAGACAGAAATGAAAACAAGCAAAAAAGGCGGATTTTTTAAGAGAACTGTAGCGGTAGTTACAACAGCAGCAGTATTTGGAGGCGTAGCTGGAGGAGTATTTAATCTTGTTGCAGCGGATAAGCTAAACGGTGTAAATGAGAAGAAGAATATAAGCAAGATTGTTAGTGAAACATTGGAAGGTTTAGAAACTGCAGATGTTGAAACAACAGAATCAAAAGCTAATAATGATGACGAAAAAACGACAACCGATGAGATAATCCAGACAACATCATCAGTTGATAATAATTATGCATCGGGTGGCGCTCTTGATGTTTCAAAAATTGCTGAAAATGTAATGCCATCTATAGTTGCGATAAACGTAAAAGGTGTTGAGCAGATAAACCAGGGGATGTTCGGAACATACGAATATGAGACTGAAGGAGCAGGCTCCGGTATTATCATAGGAAAAAATGATACTGAACTTTTAATTGTAACCAATAATCATGTTGTAGCATCGGCAGAGACTGTTTCTGTAGTTTTTAATGACGGTGAAAGCTATGATGCAAAAGTTAAAAGTGTTGATTCAAGTTATGATCTGGCTATAGTGGTAGTTCCTCTTGAAGATATTTCGGGTAGTACTAAAGAAAATATAAAAGTAGCCAACATAGGTGATTCCAATGAACTTAAGGTTGGAGAGCAGGTAGTAGCTATAGGTAATGCACTTGGCTATGGACAGTCCGTTACAACAGGTATCGTAAGTGCAAAAGAAAGAACGACCGATACTAATGATTTACCGCTTATCCAAACTGATGCGGCCATAAATCCGGGAAACAGCGGTGGTGCACTGCTCAATATGAAGGGAGAACTTGTTGGTATCAATTCATCGAAATATGCTTCAACAGAAGTTGAGGGAATGGGCTATGCTATTCCTATAAGTGAGGTTGAGGAAATAATCGACGGTATGGTTTCAAGAAAAACCAGAGAAAAGGTTGATGAACGCGATCAGGCAAGTCTCGGTATCAAATGCGGCACTGTCACCGCTGATGCATCAGAGTTATATGGTATCCCTACCGGAGTCCTCGTATCAGAGGTAATAGACGGTTCTGCAGCCCAAAAAGCTGGCATAAAGAAAAACTACATCATAACAAAATTTGACGGTCAGACAGTATCTACGGCTGAAGGTCTTGTGGATATGCTTGAATATTACAAAGCCGGTGAAAAAATAGAAGTAACTGTAAAATATATGAAAGACAACGAATATGTAGAGGATACAATTGTAGTAAAACTCGGAAAGAAAAATTAGTCCTTGTCCATCGCATCAAACTTCGGTTTCACGCATGATGGTGGGTATCTGCTTACCACTTAAATATGACTTCACACCATGAAGTTTCTTAATAGGAAAGTATATGAATAAGGCTGATACACAACGTGTCATCAATTTGCTAAATCAATAAGCTCAAATCCTTTATCTTCGCACGAAATCGAGAACTCGCTTCGCTCAAACAGCTCGATTTCTGAGCGAATATATACGGATTCTTGCTTTTGATTTAACGCAAATCGGACAAAATGTTGTTGTATCAGCCTTTTCATATACTTTCCTGAATTTAGTTTATTAAGGTGTGAAGTTGTATTTAAGTGGTAAAGCAGATACCCACAGCTTAAAGCCGCGCTATTTAGCGTGGCTTTAAGCTACAGGCATAGATATTCCTTTTATCAGGAGATTGTCCGAAAATTTATAGTGACAGAAAAAGAAAAAGGCGGTGTTACAACATTTAGCCCGATTTGTGTCAAATCAGCAACGAGCACTTGTAGAAATTCGCTCAGAAACCGAAGTGTTTGAGCGAAGCGAGTTCTTCGGGTTCGTGCGAATTTCAAAGGTGCGAGTACGCTGATTTAACAAATCGATGGCGCGTTGTAATACCACCTTTTTTCTTTGATGTCACATAAGAGAATTAAATCTACTGATAAAAGGAATATCTATGTCTGTCATCATGCGTGAAACCGAAGTTTAACGTGGGAGAGGGGATTATACAGCTTTTTCATCGGTGTTCTGCATGTTTTTGCGCGCAGTTGCAAGCATGAGTTTGATACGGTTGACCTGATTTACTTCGGAAGCACCCGGATCGTAGTCTATTGCTACGATGTTGGCTTCAGGATATGATTTCCTTAATTCTTTGATAACACCCTTGCCGACTATGTGGTTAGGAAGACATGCAAATGGCTGACAACATACTATGTTGCCGGCACCACTCTTGATAAGTTCAACCATTTCACCGGTTAAGAACCAGCCTTCTCCTGTCTGGTTGCCGATTGATACGATAGGTCTGGCATAATCTGCAAGCGTGGTTATATGTACAGGTGGTTCAAAACGGTTGCTCTTTCTGAGTTCATCGCGTAAAGGTTTACGAAGAACTTCCAGTGCCCATATACCAAGATTGGCCTTTTTGGCGGAACTCTTGGATTTGCCTAAGAATTCATACTTGTAATTGTTGTTGTAGAAGCAGTACATGAAGAAATCAAGTAAATCAGGCATAACTGCTTCAGCACCTTCTGATTCGAGAAGCTCAACAAGGTGATTGTTAGCCGAAGGAAGGAACTTGACAAGAATTTCACCAACTATTCCTACACGTGGACGTCTTTCTTCTTCGTTAAGAGGAAGAGTGTCAAAGTCATGAATGATACCCTTGATAATTTTTTTGTATCCTCGACCACCATCTTTAATACTCTTTATACAAATTTTTTCCCATTTCTTGTGAAGTTTATCGGCAGAGCCTTTAACTTTTTCATAAGGTCTTGTTCGGTATAAGACTCTCATAAATAAATCACCATATATAATAGCCTGTAAAGCAAGCTTGACTGTTTTAATCGTAAATTTAAAGCCGGAGTTTTGTTCAAAACCCTGAACACTTAGAGCTATAACAGGTATCTGCCCGTAACCGGCTTTTGCGAGCGCACGTCTTATAAAACCAACATAATTGGTAGCTCGGCAACCGCCGCCGGTCTGAGTCATAACAACTGCAAGCTTATTTACATCATATTTTCCTGAATTGATAGCATACATAAGCTGTCCGACTACTATAAGTGAAGGGTAGCATGCATCATTATTTACATATTTTAATCCTGTGTCAACAACTTCCTTGTTAGCGTCAGGAAGCATAACTATATTAAGCCCCATTTGGCTAAATGCCGGTTCAAGAATATTGAAATGAATAGGAGACATCTGAGGTACAAGAACAGTGTAGTCCTTCATGTCCTGGGTAAATTCAACTCTGTTGATTGCGCTTGATACAGGGCAAGGAACAAAGTGGCGTTTACGTCTTACATTTACAGCACTTATCAAAGAACGTATACGTATTCTTGCAGCACCTAAGTTGCTGACCTCGTCTATCTTAAGTACCGTATAAATTTTGCCTGAATTGGTAAGTATATCATTTACACAATCGGTTGTAACGGCGTCAAGACCGCAACCGAAAGAGTTGAGCTGTATAAGTTCAAGATTTTTGCTCGTCTTTACATAGTTTGCGGCTTTGTATAGTCTGGAGTGATACATCCACTGATCTGATACTATAAGAGGCCTTTCTACTTCACCTAAGTGAGCCACAGAATCTTCAGTAAGCACAGCTATATCAAATGAATTGATAAGTTCAGGAAGACCGTGGTTAATCTCAGGGTCTATGTGATAAGGACGACCGGCAAGTACTATACCGATTTTATCATTTTCTTCCAGGTACTTAATAGTTTCATCACCCTTGTTTTTAATATCGGCTTTCACTGCATCTGCTTCTATATAAGCTGCATCGACCGCATCGGATATCTCCTGCATGGTTACATCAGTATATTTCTTAAATTCTCGCATCAGACGTTCTTTAAGCGCCTGCTTGTTGTCGAGAGAAAGAAACGGTCTTATATAGGTTGTATCAGGATCACTTAATTCTTCCATATTATTTTTAATATTTTCTGCATATGAAGTAACGATAGGACAGTTGTAGTGATTGTTAGCATCCGGTGTTTCGTTTCTTTCATATGGTATACAAGGATAGAAAATTGTCTTGATTCCCTGCTTGAGTAACCACATAACATGACCGTGTGCAATTTTTGCAGGATAACACTCTGACTCGCTTGGAATGGACTCTATACCAAGTGTATAGATATCACGAGAGGATTTTGGAGAGAGTACGACCCTGTAACCGAGCCTGGTTAAAAATGTAAACCAGAACGGATAGTTTTCGTACATATTGAGTACTCTTGGTACTCCGATTGTTCCACGAGAGGCTTCGGCTTCACTTAATGGTTCATACCGGAATAAACGGTTGAATTTATATTCAAATAAATTAGGTACATTGTTGGCATTTTTCTTCAAGCCAAGACCTTTTTCGCATCTGTTTCCTGAAATAAAACGTCTTCCGCCTGAAAATTTATTGATGGTAAGAAGACAATTGTTGGTACAGCCTTTACATCTCGCCATGCTGGTTTCATATGTAAGGTTTTCTATATCCTCGCGGGAAAGCATGGTCGTCTTTGCGCCTTCTTCATATCTGTCTCTTGCGATAAGAGCGGCTCCAAATGCACCCATGATACCTGCTATATCCGGACGTATGGCTTCGCGGCCGGATATAAGTTCAAAGCTTCTTAGTACTGCATCGTTATAAAAAGTTCCGCCCTGAACAACTATATTTTTACCGAGTGATTTAGGGTCGGTAAGTTTTATAACTTTAAGAAGCGCATTTTTTATAACCGAATATGCAAGTCCGGCAGATATATCGGCTACGGATGCACCTTCTTTTTGAGCCTGTTTAACCTTTGAATTCATAAATACAGTACATCTTGAACCGAGGTCTATAGGATGTTCTGCAAAAAGAGCTATTTTGGCAAAATCCTTGATTTCATAATTTAATGATTTTGCAAAGGTTTCTATAAATGAACCACAGCCTGAAGAACATGCTTCGTTGAGCATAACGTTGTCAACTACTTCGTTTTTAATTTTTATACATTTCATATCCTGACCACCTATATCAAGGATACAATCCACATCAGGATCAAAGAAAGCAGCAGCGGTATAGTGGGCTATGGTTTCAACCTCGCCATGATCAAGCATAAGAGCAGATTTAATCAAAGCTTCTCCATATCCGGTTGAACATGCTGATGCGATTTCAACACCATCCGGAAGCTTTTTAAATATATCCTTTAAGGCGCGGATAGTGGTTTTTAAAGGACTACCGTTGTTACTGCTGTAAAAATCATATAATAATGCTCCGTCTTCGCCGACCAGAGCAACCTTAGTTGTGGTTGAACCTGCATCTACGCCAAGATAACATTTGCCTTTGTATGTAGCAAGGTCAGCTCTTTTAACATGGTATTTTGACTGCTTTTTGATGAATTTGGCGTAATCTTCCTCAGAAGCAAAAAGTGGAGGAAGTCTGTCTACATCAACTGAAAACTTTAGATCATCAGTCAGCTTCCCGCTTAAATCAGTGAGAGAAAAATTAATATCTTCTTTGGCCTGAAGTGCAGCACCTACAGCAGCAAAAAGGTGTGAATGTGATGGTGCGATTACACTGTCATCAGTTAAATTAAGAGTTCTTATAAAAGCTTCCTTAAGCTGATCCAGAAAATGAAGAGGACCACCAAGAAAAGCAACATTTCCCTTTATAGGTTTACCGCAGGCAAGACCACTTATGGTCTGATTGACGACTGCCTGAAAGATTGATGCGGCAAGGTTTGGCTTGGTTGCACCTTCATTTATGAGTGGCTGTATATCTGTTTTGGCAAATACACCACATCTTGCGGCAATTGGATAGATAGTGTCATAGTCTCTGGCATATGTATTAAGTCCCATGGCATCTGTTTGAAGAAGTGATGCCATCTGATCGATAAAGGAACCGGTACCTCCTGCACATACTCCGTTCATACGCTGCTCGACACCGTTCGTAAAATATATAATTTTTGCATCCTCACCACCAAGTTCTATAGCAACATCAGTTTGAGGAGCATAGTCCTTTAGTGCGTCGGTTACGCAGATAACTTCCTGCTCAAATGGTACACCTATGACATTGGCAAGAGCAAGTCCGCCTGAACCGGTTATGGTTGGGGCTACATTTAAATCGCCAAGCTTTTCTTTTGCATTTTCAAGTAGTTCCTTTAATGTTTCCTTGATATTGGCAAAATGTCTCTTGTATTCAGAAAAAAGTATATTGTGTGATTCATCTATAATTGCAACCTTTACTGTGGTTGAACCTATATCAATTCCTAATCTGTTCATATTAAATCCGGCTTTTGACTGCCTGCCTCCTTGTCTTATAAATTTCTAACGTGTCAAAAGATAATTATAATAGAAGAAACGACAAAATACAACAGTTAAAAATATGAAATTTTATCTAAATTTTATTATTTTTTTGTTTTTTTTATGAAGCATTTGCATAGAATAATCAAAAAGGGGAAAAATATGGAAAAAGAATGTAAGGGAACCATCCACAAAGTTGTGGCAGGAGATACGCTATATAAGATTTCAAAGCTTTATGGAGTAAGGCTTGTAGATGTCTTAAAGGAAAATCCGTACGTAAATGTTTATAATTTGAAGCCGGGAGACGAGATATGTGTTCCGACCGAAATCTATGAAGAGGAGGAGGAACGCAGATATTTTACCGCAAGAACCGGTGAAACTTTAAAAAGCATAATAGAAGAACTATCTATAGATGTAGGAAGACTTATGGAGTACAATAAGGAACTTCTTGATATGCGTGTGCCTTTGGGAACGATTATCAGAATTCCTCCTTCAAAAAATGTATAACAGGAAAATTTATGATATGAACTGACTGTTTTTTACTTATAACATAAGCTTCATGGTTTTAAAACATAAGCTTCTGAGTTTTAAGTTGTTTTTTAGATGATTTTAGGATATAATAAGCGTATATGCATTGATATAGGTTAAAATATCGATGTGTATACGCTTGATTAATATTATTAATCATAAAAGAATATATGATTTAAGGACAAAACATTATGAAATTTATAACAAAGCTTGAAAAGAAATTTGGAAAATATGCTATTAAAAATCTGCCGTTGGTGCTGACATTGCTTTTTGCATTCAATTATATTTTCTCGGTTGCAGCACCAAATGTCTATGAAAAAATAATTTTATCCCCATATGATGTATTTTATGGACATGAGTATTGGAGACTTGTGACATGGATATTTACAGCTCCTTCTGCATTTGATGAATGGACCGTTTTATCACTTGTGTGTCTTTATTTTATAGGTTCATCGGCCCAAAGAGGTATGGGAACCTTTATGTACAATCTTTATACATTGGGAAGTATGCTTCTTAATTTTGTTACTGTTCTTGTCGTGAGTGCGTTTTTATTTATAACAAAGGGTGCGGATATGTTATATATCTACGAAGCGCAGATAGGTGGGGTGTTTATTAATTATACAATTCCTGTATGCGTGTTCTTTGCTTTTGCCATGGCATATGCGGAAAGTACGGTTTACTTTATGTTCCTTTTTCCGTTAAAGGCAAAATATATCGCATGTATTGATTTCGCACTTTTACTTTATGAATATTTTGATGTACCTGTTATAACTTTCAGGGCATTGCTTGTTGTAGCAGTTGCTAATTTCTTTATCTTCTATAACATATTAAAAAACTATAGTTATGGAAGGGGAACAAGATATTCATATCAAAATTATGCGTCGGAAAAAAAGAAAAAAAGATTCGGTTCGCCTTTTTCTGAAAGAAAAAATAAGGATAATGTCTATAACATGAGTGATTATCTTAACAGAAAACAAAATGGTGGTGCAAAACAGATGCCGGATGGTATTACAAGACATAGATGTGCTATCTGCGGTA
Organism: uncultured Lachnospiraceae bacterium; assembly: GCA_902800325.1. Classification (GTDB taxonomy): domain Bacteria; phylum Bacillota; class Clostridia; order Lachnospirales; family Lachnospiraceae; genus Coprococcus_C. The sequence goes on along the minus strand of CADCDW010000003.1, from coordinate 65,546 downwards.
AAACCGAAAACGACGGTGAGGATCTGGTGTTCAGATTCTGCACAAAGTGCAATGGTAATTATGAATATTGTAATGAACATATTTATACACATGAACATAGGGGATAGATAAAAATGAGCAGTGTGAAAAAACTAATTGGTGAGATAAAAAGTGATATTAATAAAGAAACCAACATAAGGGAATATGCAAAGCTTCTTTATGAAAAATATAATTATTATGCAACAATTAAAATGAGTATGAATTACTACACCATGAAAGAAATCATATCGGATATGACTGATAAGAATTCAGATGTGTGTAAGTATTTTGATGTTTTAAGCAGATTAGTTAAGGACAATATTATTAAAAATAAACCGGTTGATGAAGAGGCTCTAACGGCTGTGAAACAGATAAGGGACAATATCGAGTATAAGATGAAGATACTTACATCGTATACCGATGGATATGAAATCTATGAATATATACTGAACCGTATAGAGGCTAAGGTAAAAAAATCTGTAGAAGAAGTCGACATAGCCTTGCTTTCGGATAAGATGTACAGCTATGTATTTAACGAGTCAGACAAAATGGTTATAAACAGTAAGCTTCAGCTTCTTATGGCGCAGCTTCCCGTCAGGATGACAAAGAGCAAATTCTGTGATGTTGTCTCAAATACTCTTGCGCTATATAAGGGTGGGGAAAAAACTTCTTTAGATGAGTTTTGTGATATGCTAAGAACTTCTTCGCTTATTACAAAACCAAAGGGATTTGAGACAGAATATCCGTTTTTGTATCATGTATATACAGATCTGGCTGCTGCAGATTACAAAGAACTTTCTGAAGATGAATATGACGCACTAAATGGCAGATTAAATGAGGCTGCTGATATAATAAATGAAGAGGCATCCAATTACATACTTATGCAGGAAATTGCCAATGATATTTATACCATACTTCTTACAATAGAAGATACTATCGGTACAAATGAAAAGCATCCGGCATATAAAGCATCTGTTAATATTATAAAAAGCTCTATGGAAAGTGAAGATTTCGAAAGTTTATCAGAAATTCTTATGGACAGCTTTGTAAGTCTTGAAGGCGTTCAGGAGGAAGTGACTGAAAGTATTATGCCTCTTGAAGCGGCATTTGATGATATCTATGTCGGTAAAAATGAGGATATAAAGGCATATGGTTTGTCTGACAGATTTGAAACCCTTGATAAGATAAGCAGGCTTTTGTCAACCAGCTTATTTATAGACGTTGAAAAGTCGGCAAGAAATGAAAGTGATATGGTGGATGATAAATATTATAATGAGACAAAGGACAAGCTTATAGCTGATTTTATGAGCCTTTTTAGTGACTGCGGAAGGCCGGTTGTTAGAAGCATTATGTGTAAGATACTTTCAGCTATGCCTATATTTCTTAATACGAAACAGGAGATAAAGGATTATTTTGATTATACGCTTTCAGGTTGTAAGGATATGAGTGAGCTTACTGCCTGTAATAAGCTTATAACTGAGATGATAGAAGAAGATTATTAGGACCAAGGGTGGTTTTATGAAGGTAGTTGATATACCTTATGTACAAGGTTTCAGTGGAAGAAAAAAAGATAAAATAGTAAAAAAAATAAGACATAAGCGTAAGGTTGATAAGGTTTATGTTGTAACCCTTCCTCTCATAACAGATGGAATTATGGATATATATGAGTACAAGCATCTGTTTCAGAAATTTTATAAGAAGGCAAGTGAAGAAATAATTGTATTGGGTATAGCTAAAAGCAAATCCGATGCTAACGAAGTTGTGCGTGATATTGTTCAGGATATGTATGATGCGGATGCAGGCTTCGATGTAAAGAAATTTTTTGGAATATAGGGATTGATTATGCTTCATGTATTATGGATTATTCTAAAAATAATACTGATAATTCTTGCAATAATACTTGGACTTGTATTGCTGGTGACGCTGCTGGTTTTATTTGCTCCTGTAAGATATAAGCTTGCTGCAGATATCGACGATGACGTAGCGGTAACGGCGAAAGTCAGGTTTTTGATTGTTAGCATCAATATTATTTTTCAGAAAAATGACAAAAAACTTGATACCTTCCTTAGGATAGTCGGAATTAAGTTTAAGCTTGGAGATAAAGACGGGAAAGGTAAAAAGGAAAAAAAATCAAAAAAAGAAAAAAAGAATAATAGCGAAAACCATATGTTTTCTGAGACTGATTCTTCGGATGAAAATAGTATGCCGGATGTTGAGGATGGCTCAGAAAAAAAAGAATTAAGTGATAGTGTGGAATCGGCAAAAACCTTTGATTCAGGTGATGTTTTGGATAAAGATACAGTTTCTGATGCATTAGAAGATGAAGAAGACTTAACGGAGTATGACCTATGGAATGATGAGGATACTCTTGATGGGGAAGATAAAAAGCTTTTTGGAAGAATTAAGAAACTGTTCAAAAAATCTAAAAAGACAGTTGAAGATTTGGACGGAAAATCTGAGGACGAGATAAAGGAGACACTTTATCAAAAACTTGAAAAAAAGGTTAATCAGATAAGTGAAAAAAAAGAGGAAATTGATAAAAAAATCAGTCGGTTCCAAAGATTTTGGAACATGAAATGTACGGTAAGAACCAGAGAGTACTTAGGCAAGTATCTTATAAGTATATTAAAACATATAGCACCTAAAAAGGTTAAAGGGCATATAAGATATGGCTTCGATGAACCTTGTACTACAGGTCAGGTAACCGGATATCTTAGTTTACTTCCGTTCGTGTATCAGAAAGGTTTTTCTTTAGAACCTGATTTTCGTGAAAGGGTTGTCGAAGGAAATATTACTTTAAAAGGAAGAATTATACTTGGATATTTAGCAAGGATAGTTCTTAAAAGATATATATGGCAAACAATTAAAATGGCGAGAAAAATATAGAGTTTTTCAGGAGGATAATTAAAAAATGGATAATAATTTTAATCAGACAGTTGCTTCATTATTTAATGGTATGGATTCTTTTCTTTCAACAAAGACTGTTGTCGGTGAACCGACAAAGATAGGCGATACAATCATTCTTCCGCTGGTGGATGTTAATTTTGGTGTTGCTGCAGGAGCCTTTGCCAAAAAAGAAAAAGGCAGCAATTCGGCAGCAGGAGGTATGGGTGGAAAGATGTCACCTTCTGCGGTTTTGGTAATTCAAAACGGATATGCAAAGATTGTTACCGCAAAGAGCGAAAGTACAGTAGGTAAAATATTTGATTCTGTACCTGAGGTAATTGACAGAGTATCAAACCTTATAAAGAAAAAGAGTCCTGAAGAAGAGGCGGCGGTTGCTGAAGCGGTTGATAATCTTGGTAATGAGGAATTGATATAATTTTATTCTATATTTTATTAATACGGAATTGATATAATGTTATTCTTTATTTTATTAATACGGCATATAATTATATAAGTGTTTTATGTGAAGAGATGCCGATGCGTGCTTTGATTGGATATGCCATGCTGTTTATGGCGATAGGTATTTTGATATCTTATTTTATAAGTGGTTTTTGTGAGTTTGTTATTGTGCTTGTACTTTTACTTTGCGCATATATTTTGCTGTGCAGGTGCAGAGAATGATTTACATATGTATTTAAAAGTATGGACGTGAGGTGGTTACAATGAGTATGGCTACAGATGAAATGAGTATGGAGCTTTTGATGAATTCGGATAATCCGGAGGCTATCTTAAAAGACATGCAGCCATTTATTATACTTATGATGTACTATGAGTGTGCGTTGATGGAGATTGAGACAAAACTGAAAGTATTAAATTCGGAATTTGCTTTGCAACATAACAGAAATCCTTTTGAATCCATTAAATGCAGAATAAAAAAACCGATTAGTATTATAGAAAAAATGAAAAAGAAAAATCTCGATATAACTATAGAAAATATTGAGAATAATCTTACCGATATAGCAGGCGTAAGAGTTATATGTTCGTTTCCTGAGGATATTTATACAGTTTCGGAACTTTTGTCAAAGCAGGATGATATAAATGTAGTTCAGGTTAAGGATTACATAAGAAATCCAAAGCCAAATGGTTACAGAAGCCTTCACCTTATAGTTGAAGTTCCGATATTTCTATCAAATCAGAAAAAATATATGAAAGTTGAGGTTCAATTCAGAACCATTGCAATGGATTTTTGGGCAAGTCTTGATCATAAACTTAAGTATAAAAAAGACAATTTAAAGCATCCTGAGATTATTGCCCAGGAGCTTAAAAAGTGTGCGGATATGGTTACTGCTATGGATTACAAGATGCAGGAAATCAGAAATATGCTTGATTAAGTATTCTTATGGAGGATAAGATGTCGCGTGAAGTTTGGAAACCCGGTAATATGCTATATCCCGTGCCTGCTATTATGGTAACGGTTGGAGATGAGGAAGTCAACAATATTATTACGATTGCCTGGACCGGTACAGTGAATTCCAATCCTGCTATGGTTTCCATATCTGTAAGAAAGTCGAGATATTCTCATGAACTGCTTATGAAGCATAGAGAATTTGTGATTAATCTTGTTACAAAAAAGCTTGCACGAGCTATGGATTACTGTGGTGTGAAATCAGGAAGAGATGTTGATAAATTTAAAGAAATGAGACTTACAAGGGGCAAGGCGGTCAAGGTAAATGCGCCGATTATTGAAGAAAGCCCTGTAAATATTGAATGTGTTGTTAAGCAGGTTATTTCTCTTGGCTCTCATGATATGTTTCTTGCAGAGGTTTTGGCTGTGGATGTTGATGATTCATATATGGACGAAAGCGGAAGATTTAATCTGGAAAAAGCAAACCTTGTCGCTTATTCACATGGACAGTATTATACACTTGGAGAAAATATAGGTAAATTTGGATTCAGTGTAAAAAAGAAAGTTAAAAATAAAATTAAAAAACATAGATAAAAAATGTATATAATAGTATTATTATATATCCTGATCTGCTCCGGAGAGGTGGAATAGGAGAAATATAATATGTTTAGTAAAGTAACAGGAGGCACCGTGGTTGGTATAGACGGTGCTTTGATTGGCGTTGAGGCAGATATCAATGATGGTCTGCCTATGCTTAATCTCGTTGGTTATCTATCCTCATCAGTTAAGGAAGCCGGCGAAAGGGTCAGAACTGCGCTTAAAAATTCGGGCTATTATCTGCCACCTAAGCGCATAACTATCAATTTATCCCCAGCGGATATTAGAAAATACGGTTCGGGCTTTGACCTGCCTATAGCCATATCTATTGTTCTTTCAATGGGTATAATCCCTAAGATAGATCCGGAAAAAACGATAATCATAGGCGAACTTAGTCTTGACGGAAGTGTAATGGCAGTAAATGGCGTGCTTCCAATGATTTATCATGCTTATGAATATGGTATTACATCATGCATAATTCCTAAGGAAAATGTAGCAGAAGCCGGGCTTATAAGCGACATGAAGGTTATAGGAGTTACATCACTTACAGAGACTATTGACTATATCAGGGGAGATATTGATATTAAGCCGTATCAAAGATCTGATGAAGATGTTTTTGATATGCTGCCGGAGTATAAATGTGATTTCTCAGACATAAAAGGACAGCCTGTATTAAAAAGAGGGCTTGAGATAGCAGTGTCAGGCTTTCACAATGTACTTATGACAGGTGCTGCCGGGGCAGGAAAGTCGATGCTTGCAAAGAGACTTCCAACTATAATGCCGGGATTGACGTTTGAAGAAAGTGTAGAGGTAACTAAAATATACAGTATAAGCGGACTTCTTGATAAAAAGAGCAGACTTATCAGAGAAAGGCCGTTTAGAGCGCCTCATCATACGATATCCAATCATGCGCTTATAGGCGGTGGTGCTATACCGAAACCCGGAGAGGTTACATTGTCCCATAATGGAATACTGTTTTTGGATGAACTTCCGGAATTTAACAAAAATGTCCTTGAAGTATTGCGCCAACCGCTTGAAGATAAAAAAATTATTGTATCAAGAGTTCAGGCGTCTTTCTCATTTCCTGCCGATTTTATGCTTGTTGCTGCCATGAATCCATGTCCTTGCGGTAACTATCCTAATCTTAATAAATGCACCTGCACGCCTTTCCAGATTAGAAAATATCAGCAGAAGATAAGTGGACCATTACTTGATAGAATTGATATAAATATGGAGGTTAAGCCGGTACAGTTTGATGATATTTTTTCTGATAAGGAAGAAGAAAGTTCAGGATGTATAAGACAGAGAGTTGTGGAAACAAGGCAAATACAAAGAAAAAGGTATAAGGATGAAAAAATCTGCTTAAACTCAGAGCTTGATGGAAAGCTTTTAAAGAAATACATAATTTTAGATAATGATGTGGAGAATTATCTGAAAAACAGTATAGCCAACAAGGATATATCTGCAAGGGGAATTAATAGAATACTCAGACTTTCCCGAACGATAGCTGATATGGAAAAAGAGGATAAGATAGATGTTAAACATCTTAAAGAAGCGCTGTTTTATCATAATCATGTGGGTGTAACTGTTAAATAAAAAATATGATAAAAAGGGGAAGACTATATGAATACTTATAAAAAAGAAAAGGATTTGCTTAATTTATGGTTTAATAATATTGAAGGAATAGGTGCAGTATGCAGAAAAAAACTTATTTTGGAATTTGGCAGTATTGAGAATGTTCATTCGGCTTCTTTAGGTATGCTTGAGGGAGTTTTGGGTACGAATAAAGCAAGGCGGATTGTTGATGTACACAATATGAGCTTTGCAATGGAATTAGCGGATAAGCTTATAGATAAAAATATAAGTATAACTTATCCGGGTTCGGAGGATTATCCTGTTAAACTGCTTAATATGTTTGATCCGCCTGATATTTTATATGTAAAAGGTATATTGAAGAAAAAACTAAATATATATAATATGAATGTAGGCATAGTTGGAGCCAGAAATGCCAGTGTGTATGGAAAGGAACTGGCACGAATGTTTGGGCGGGAGCTTGCAAAAAAAGGGATAAATATTATAAGTGGACTTGCACTTGGTATAGATGGAATGTCCCATATGGGAGCTTTGGATGCAGGCGGATACACAGTAGGGGTTTTAGGTTGCGGTATAGATGTTATATATCCAAGAGAAAACTATGATATATATTATAAAATGTCACAAAATGGTGCGATTATATCGGAGTATGGACCGGGAATTGACCCGAGTCCCGGCTTGTTCCCTGTTAGAAATCGTATAATAAGCGGACTGTCCGATGGCATTTTGGTTGTAGAAGCCAGAAAAAAGAGTGGTTCACTTATAACTGCAGATCTGGCTTTGGAACAAGGCAAACAGGTGTATGCTATACCTGGAAGGATTACTGAAAAAAATAGTGAAGGAACCAATAATCTCATACGTCAGGGTGCAATGTGTGTTGTATCTCCGGATGATATTTTTGAGGATTTGAACGGAATTCAATCAGAAAATAAAACTTTGGATGAAGGCGATAAAACTGTAGAAAACAACAATGATTTAAAGTCACTGAATAAAAATTCTCTTGCACCTGCCGAAAAAATGTTGTATAGTTGTCTGAGTTTAGAACCTACTTATATTGATGATATAATTGACAAACTAAAGATTGGTGTCAGTGACACTATAAGTTTGTTGTATAATATGGAGGAAAAGGGTCTGATAAAACAGACTCTTAAGGGGTATTATATTATTTCAGTTTAAAAATAAGGAGCAAAAACTATGGCTAAAAATCTCGTTATCGTTGAGTCACCTGCCAAGGCGAAGACTATCAAAAAATTCCTGGGAACAAATTACGAAGTAATAGCTTCTAACGGACATGTCAGAGATTTACCTAAAAGTCAGATGGGTATAGATTTTGAAAATGACTATGAGCCTAAGTATATTACCATAAGAGGAAAAGGTGATTTGCTTTCGGAATTAAGAAAAGAAGTTAAAAAAGCAGATAAAGTTTATCTTGCAACTGACCCGGACCGTGAAGGAGAAGCCATATCTTACCACTTGTCAATTGCATTAAAACTTGATAAAAAGAAATATAAGAGAATAACATTTAATGAAATTACCAAGACGGCTGTTAAGGATTCCATAAAGCATGCAAGAGATATAGACATGGATCTCGTTGATGCACAGCAGGCAAGAAGAGTTCTTGATCGTATGGTTGGCTATTCCATAAGTCCGTTACTTTGGGAAAAGATAAAAAGAGGCCTAAGTGCCGGAAGAGTGCAGTCAGCTGCGTTGAAGCTTGTATGTGACAGGGAAAATGAAATTAATGCATTTATACCAAAGGAATACTGGAGTTTAAATGCTTATGTAAATGTAGGGAAAAATCTTAAGCCGGTTGAATTTCACTATATAGATGATAAAATGGCAAAAGATGAACTTGATAAGGTAAAAACTGCGGTTGATGGTAAAAAAATGTTTGTTGAAAGTATAAAAAAGAGTGAGAAAACAAAAAAATCACCACTTCCGTTTACGACAAGTACATTACAGCAGGATGCAGGAACAAAACTTAATTTTTCTACCAGTAAGACTATGAGAATAGCTCAACAGTTATATGAAGGTGTGGATGTAAAGGGTAGAGGAACCATAGGTCTTATTACTTATCTTAGAACAGATTCCACCAGAATATCCGATGAGGCAGACAGTGCAGCTAAGAATTATATCGAAGAAAAGTTTGGAAAAAACTATGTGGGAAGCGTTAAAGCTCCTAAAACGGAAAAAAAGATTCAGGATGCGCATGAGGCTATAAGACCGACAGATATTACCCTTACACCTGTGATTTTAAAGGATCAGCTTTCGAGAGAACAATTCAGGCTCTATCAGCTTATATATAACAGATTTTTGGCAAGTCGTATGAGTGATGCGATATATGAAACAAATACCGTTACATTAAAGGCTGATACTGAAAAAGGTGATTATAAATTTAAAGCTTCTTCAACAAAGGTTAAATTTGAAGGATTTTTAGCTGTATATAAGCCGGAAGATGATGAAAAAGATAATACAAAGCTTAGCAATATAAAGGAAAAAGATAAACTTTTGGTTGAAACTCTTGAAGAAAAGCAGCATTTTACTCAAGCACCGGCTCATTATACGGAAAGTCTTTTGGTCAGAACCATGGAGGAACTCGGAATAGGAAGACCATCCACCTATGCGCCTACAATCTCAACACTCCTCAATAGAAGGTATATAGTAAAAGAAAATAAGAATCTATATATGACAGAACTCGGAGAAGCTGTAAATGAGATTATGATTATTGCCTTTCCTGAGATAGTGGATACCAATTTTACTGCCAATATTGAATCGCTTCTTGATGATATAGAAACCGGCAATATAGGATGGAAGGTGGTTGTAAGAAACTTCTATCCGGATTTAAAAGAATCGGTTGACAATGCTCAAAAAGAACTTGAACATATCAAAATAGAAGATGAAGTTTCTGATACACAATGCGATCTTTGTGGAAGGATGATGGTTGTAAAATATGGTTCTCATGGAAAGTTTTTAGCATGTCCGGGCTTTCCTGATTGTAAAAATACAAAGCCGTATTTTGAAAAAACAGGTGTTAAATGTCCTAAGTGTAATGCCGATATAGTTATTAAGAAAACGAGAAAGGGCAGAAGATATTACGGATGTGTCAACAACCCTGAATGTGACTATATGTCATGGTCTAAGCCTCAGACAGAAAATATTTCATCATAAATTGATATTTTTTGTTGATGAAAAACACATTATATGGTAGTATATAGTGTGAATGGGCACAAAATACAATATTTTTCATTGATACATGCTGCGGAAACGGACTTTCGGAGTATATATAACAAAAGGATTTGTGAGTGTTCTCATAAATCCTTTTTGTACATTATTTGGTTTCTTTTGGCATAAATGGTTGTTTTTGTGACTTATCCTATGATAAGAGAAAGGTAAAAAAATGATTAATACGGACATCTACAATTATATTAATATTCTTGATAAGGCGGCAGATGCGGCCAATATGAGAAATGAATTAATTTCCAATAATATTGCCAATGTCGATACACCTAATTATAAGAGAAAGGATCTGGATTTTGAAACTGTTCTTCAGGCTGAACTTGCAGGTGGAAGAACTCTAAACCAGAGTGTCAACATGGCCAACAAGGATTTATCCGTATTAGATCCGCAGGTATTTACCGATAATTCTAATCTGTCATACAGGCTTGACGGTAACAACGTTGATATAAGTACCGAGGAAGCGTATCTTGCTGAAAATACCATAAGATATCAGCTTTTGATTGACCAGATGAATCAGGAGTTTTCAAGATATCAGACAGTGCTTTCTTCGTCATCATCATAGGAGGTATAATAAATGAGTGTTTTTTCATCAATGAATGTTGCTGCAACAGGTATGACTGCTGAGCAGCTTAGAATGGATGTTATTTCTCAAAATATCGCCAATGCAAGTACCACAAGAACTGAGGATGGTACAGCGTACAGGAGAAAGACTGTATATTTTGAAGAAAAAGCAACAACATCTTTTGATAATATTTTAAATGGATATATGACAAATTATCAGCCGAATGGTGTTAAGGTAACTCATATAGTTGAGGATCCGTCGGATTTAAGGCTTGTATATGAACCTGATAATCCTGATGCCAATGAAGATGGTTATGTGGAGTATCCAAATGTCGATACCGTAACTGAAATGACCAACCTTATAGATGCGAGCAGGGCTTACGAAGCCAATATCACTTCGTTTAATGCCGCCAAGACTATAGCTGAAAAGGGTATGGAGCTTTTCGGTTGATGACAGGGATGCATTGGTGGTTTAATTGTTTATCGGATAAAAAATATATGAGGAGTTGATACATATGGCGATAACACCGGTTGAATTATATGGAAATGATTTTAATGTAAACAGTATATATGATGGACACAAGGTTTCATCTGACAGTACAAAAACTTCGTTTGACAGCATTCTTTCGGCTGCTGTTGATATGTACAAAGAGACAGATGCTTATCAAAAAGCTGCAGAGGCAGAGGAGATGAGTTTTGCTCTCGGATATACGGACAGTGTACATGATTTGGCTTTGGCACAGCGTAAGGCTAACATTTCGTTGCAGTATACTGTACGTGTTACAAATGCTGTTGTATCTGCATACAAGGAACTTATGAATATGCAGTTATAACACTGATTTACGGAGGCACTTATGAGAGAATGGTTCAGGCAGTTGCCTGCAAGAATAGTAGAGTTTTGGAACAGATACACAGCTAGGCAGAAGGCTTTGTTTTTTTCTGTAGTGGCAGCGGTGATAATTACCCTTGTCGCTCTTTTTGCTATTTTAAACAGAACTTCATATACAAGGCTTGCAACTTTCGATAATTCTGCCCAAACTGCCGAGGCTGAAGCCCTTTTGCAGGAAAATGGCATAACGCATAGGGTTTCTGATGATGCTTTGAGTATAGATGTTGACGAAAAGCAGATTGCCGAGGCAAGACTTTTACTTGGACAAAATGGTATAAGTGCAACAGCGAGCAGTGTTGATAATGATTGGCTTTTAAACAACAGCTTCAGTACTACTGATTCGGAAAGAAAGCTGAAAGCCAAGATAAAGCTTGAAGCTGACATGGAAGCTGATATTAAGAGCATGGAAGGTGTGTCTGCGGCATCTGTAACTATTGATTTGCCTGATACAAACAGCTCTATTTATAATAATGAAAAGAGTACGTCTGTTAGCATTATGATTACAACCAACAGCAATTTTAAGGCTGAAAATGTCCAGGGTATAGCAGAGTATGCCAGAACCTGTGTAGGTAATGATGATACAAACAATATTACAATTATTGATAAACAGGGCTCACTTTTGTTTTCGGGAGCTAACAGTTCATCAGCACTTACATCAACACTTCTTGTAGAGCAGCAGGTTGAAGAATATTATAATAGTAAACTTTGGAATCTTATGGTTAACTCGGGAGTTTATGATGATGTTTCCGTTTCTTCAAATCTTGATATAAATATAAGCAATAAGGAAGTAAGAAATATCGAATATTATACAAATACCGACGACGATACAGGCCCTAAAGAGTCTTACTATTATTATCTTGCGGAAAATGTTGATGGAACCGGAGGCGTAGTCGGTACGGATGCTAACGGTGAAGAGATAACAGATTACAATCTTTTGGATGAAGCAAACTCAGAGTCAACACTTACGCTTATAAAAGAAACTTATGCTACAAGCAGTACAGAAACAAAAACGGTTGAACCTGTAGGAAGTGTTGATCTTGCCAATTCAAGTCTTTCGTTATATCTTACAAAATATGCTGTGTATAATGAGGAAGAACTCGAAGAACAGGGCTTGCTTGAAGATATGACTTTCTCAGAGTATAAGCAGGCAAATTCCGAACCGGTCGAAAACCTCAATCCGCCTGAGATAATATCGCTGTTATCAAAGGGTACAGGTATAAAAGAGGCTAATATATATGTTATAGAAAGAACGGTTCCGATATTTTATCCTAAGGAAAAGAAATCGGTTCCTGTACAAAGTATTCTCTCAATAGTGCTTGCGGTTATAATCGGTTTATTGCTTCTGTTTGTGGTATTTAGAAGCATGAAGGCGGAGGAAGTTGTAGAAACTGAGCCGGAGCTTTCTGTTGAAACGCTTCTTGCTACCACAAAAGAAAATCAGACGCTTGACGATATCGAGTTTGGTGAAAGCTCGGCTTCCAAAAGTCAAATTGAGAAGTTTGTCGATGAAAATCCTGAGGCAGTTGCATTGTTACTTAGAAACTGGTTAAATGATGAATGGGAGTGATGATAAATGGCAGTCAAATCAATAGAAGATATATCCGGCGTTCAAAAAGCTGCCGTTTTACTTATAGCTCTTGGACCGGAGCGTTCAGCGCAGGTTTTTAAACATCTTAAAGATGAAGAGATAGAACAGCTTACCCTGGAAATTGCCAATACAAGAAGTGTTCCTGCTGATGTAAAAGAGATGGTAATGGATGAATTCTATGAAATCTGTCTTGCACAGCAGTATATCGCAGAGGGTGGTATAGCTTATGCCAAGCAGCTTCTTGATGCTGCACTTGGAGAGGACAGAGCCAAGACTGTTATCGGTAAACTTACGGCGTCTCTTCAGGTAAGGCCGTTTGAGTTTGTCAGAAAGACAGATGCTTCACAGCTTCTTAACTTTATACAGGATGAGCATCCTCAGACTATAGCACTTATACTCGCATATCTTTCTCCTGCACAATCTGCGGCGGTTGTCAGTGCGCTTCCTCCTGAAAAACAGGCTGATGTAGCAAAGAGAATTGCGGTTATGGACAGAACAAGCCCGGATGTAATTAAAGAGGTTGAGGCAGTGCTTGAAAAGAAACTTTCTTCGCTTGTAAATCAGGATTATACCATTGTTGGTGGTGTTGAATCTATTGTTAATATACTTAATACTGTAGACAGAAGTACAGAAAAGCATATCATGGAAACTCTTGAGGTTGAAGATCCGGAGCTTGCGGATGAAATCAGAAGAAGAATGTTTGTATTTGAGGATATTCTTACTCTTGATAACAGAGCTATCCAGACAGTGCTTCGTGAGGTTGACAATAACGAACTTGCTATCGCTCTTAAAAATGCAAATGAAGATGTACAGAAAGTTATATTTGACAACCTGTCATCGCGTCTTGCATCAATGATAAAAGAGGATATGGAATTTATGGGACCTGTACGTCTTAAGGACGTAGAAGATGCACAGCAAAAGATTGTTAATATTATTAGAAAACTCGAAGATTCGGGCGAAATCGTTATTTCGCGTGGTGGAGGTGACGAGATAATTGTCTAGTCTTTTTAAATCAGGATTTGTTAATCTTGGCTCCGATGCCACCCCTTTTGTCATAGATGCCAATACAAGGATTATAGGGGGCGCACCCAAAGAAGCGGAAACTTTTGAAGAAGCTGATACAAGTGCGCCTGAAGAATACAGAACTCCTGAAAATCAGGCTCTATTGGATGATGCAATGGACAAGGCCAAGGAGCTAAGAGATGATGCCAGATCCAAGGCCAACAAAATAATTGAAGAAGCATGGCAGGAAGCTGAATCCATAAAAGAAAATGCATATAAGGAAGGCTATGAGCATGGTCTTGAAGATGGCAATATGGAAGCTATGAAAAGGGCTGACGAGTACCTTGTCAATATAAAAAATGAGCAGGAAGAAGCAAAGTCAAGAATGCTGGCAAAAAATGAAGCATACCTTGATGATGCAGAGAAAAAACTTATTAATCTTACATGTGATTTGATAAAAAAAATATCAGGAATTGTTGTGGATGATTATAAACCTGTTATGCTCAATATGATAAATAATGCTTTGAATGATGTTGAATCTACGTCAAAATATACCATAAAGGTATGTGAGGAAAGCTATACATATGTATCTGATAACAGCGAAAGAATCGTAGGTGCAGCTAATCCCAATATTACCATTGATGTATTTGCTGATCCAAAACTTGAAAGAGGACAGTGCATTATTGAAACTGACAATGGTATAATCAACTTGTCTATGGATATTCAGATACAAAATCTTATTACTGCATTTAAGATGTTGTCTTAAGAAAGCTAATATAAATCCCCGGTTTTTAATCGGGGCTTTTTAAAATAATAATATAAGAGAAGATGCTATATGAGTGAAGAATTTAGACATGAATTTAATATACAAAAATATTACAGTTTGCTTGACAGGGACTATGTGATGAGCTTTGGCAAGGTCAGCAAGATTGTAGGTCTTACCATGGAATCTTTTGGACCGCCTTGCAAGTTGAACGATTTGTGCGAAGTTATTTCGAAGGATGGAACCAACAGAGTTATGGCTGAGGTTGTTGGATTCAGGGACAATAAGGTATTACTTATGCCTTTTGATGTCGTTGACGGAATTGGACTTGGCGCAACAGTAAAAAATACAGGCGATGTGCTTACTGTAAAGGTTGGACCACAGCTTTTAGGTAAGGTGCTTGATGGAATAGGCAGACCTATGGACGGAAGTGATTTGGAGTTTGAAGAGGAATATCCGATAGATAATTCTCCACCCGATCCTCTGCAAAGAAAACTTATATCTGAAGTTCTTCCTTTGGGTGTAAAGGCTGTTGATGGGCTTCTTACCATAGGAAAAGGGCAAAGAGTTGGGATATTTGCCGGTAGTGGTGTCGGAAAGAGCACACTTCTTGGTATGTTTGCGAGAAATACCAGAGCAGATATAAATGTCATAGCGCTTATAGGAGAGCGAGGAAGAGAGGTTGGCGAATTTATAGAGCGGGATCTTGGAGAAGAAGGCTTGAAAAGATCGGTGCTTGTTATAGCAACGTCTGATAAGCCGGCTCTTATACGAAATAAAGCGGCCAAAACGGCTACTGCAATTGCTGAATATTTTAGGGATCAGGGAAAAGATGTACTTTTGATGATGGATTCGCTTACACGTTTTTCAATGGCTCAACGAGAAATAGGACTTGCTTCGGGAGAGCCACCTGTTACCAGAGGATATCCGCCGTCGGTTTATTCGGAACTTCCAAAAGTATTAGAAAGAGCCGGTAATACATTTAAGGGTTCAATAACCGGACTTTATACAGTACTTGTTGATGGTGATGATTTTAATGAACCTATAACTGATACTGCCAGGGGTATTTTGGACGGACATATAGTTCTTTCAAGAAAACTTGGTCATAAAAATCATTATCCTGCAATTGATATACTTGCAAGTATATCACGTTGTATGAGTGCGATAGCAACGAAAGAGCACAAGGCTGCTGCAGGTAAGCTCAAGAATGTACTTGCTACTTATAATGATGCAGAGGATTTGATTAATATCGGTGCATATAGATCCGGATCTAATCCCGATATAGATTATGCTATTACTAAGATAAAAAAAGTTAATCAGTTCCTGACGCAGGATGTTGATACTAAATTTTTGATTGATGATGAATTAAAAATGTTGAATGAAATATTTGAATAATATTTATCATTTGGCATAGTTGATAAAGATACAGTGTCCGGCTGCTTTGTATAATAAGGAGGCATGATGGCAAAATTTATATACCGTATGCAAAATATTCTTGATATAAAACTTAAACTTGAAGAAGCTGCAAAACAGGAATATGCCAATGCAAGACACGCTTTAAATGTTGAAGAGGACAAGCTTGCAACTTTACATGACAGAAAAGAAGAATATCATAAAATATATCTTGAGGCTTTGAGTGGAAAGCTTGATCTGCTGGAAATTGCCGAGTGCGAAAATGCCATGGAGGTTATGGATGATCTTATAGAAGCACAGGAAGAATGTGTAAAGAAAGCCAGCAAAGATCTTGAAAAAGCAAGGCAAAAGTTAAACCGGGTTATGCAGGAAAGAAAGATGCATGAAAGGCTTAAAGAACAAAAATTTGATGAGTTTGTAACTGAACTAAATGCACAGGAAGGAAAGGAAACGGATGAGGTTGCAAGCTATCAGTTTAACAGTAAAGTACCTGATGTGGAGGAATAAAAATGGCTAAGGGAAAAAGAGATAAAGAAGGAAAAAAAGGAATAGGAGCGTCAGCTATTGTTATAATGATACTTATTATACTTCTGTTTCTGACTTTGATGGCACTTTTGATAAAATGCGATGTAGGGGGCTTTGGAAGTGAGGTTTTAAGACCGGTATTTAAAGACGTACCTGTTATCAACAAGATTTTGCCGGATGCGTCCGATGAGGAGATTGCAAAGGAAAGTGATTATCCATACAATAATTTTTCGGAAGCTTTAGATCAGATTAAAGTAATGGATGAACAGCTTAATTCTAAGGATGCCGAGATACTGGCATTAAACGATAAAGTGGCTGAATTACAGTCTGAAGTGGATCAATTAAGTGTGTATAAAACGGAACAGGAAGATTTTGAAGCGAAAAAAAATGAATTTTATGATGAAATAGTCTATGGAGATTCTGCTCCGGATGCCGATACATATATTGAGTGGTATAACGAAATCAGTCCTGAACGTGCTGAAGAAATATACGAAAGCATGATTTCGGCAAGGCAGGCAGACAGTGAAATACTTGAACTTGCGTCAACATATGAGAATATGAAAGCGAAAAATGCTGCTGATATATTGCAAAGTATGAAAAATGATTTAGACACTGTAGCACTTATAATGAACAATATGAGTGCTGAAAAAAGGGCGGATGTACTTGCTGCTATGGAGCCTGAATTTGCGGCAAGTATAACAAAAAAGTTATTACCTTAACTCAATATATCAGAAAGGAGAAAGTTTATGGCGATTTCTACAAATGGAATTAGTCAGGTTGATTTATCTTCCGGTATAAAGTCTAAAAACAATCTAAAATCTAAGGCGGAAGAAGGGGCTGTAGATTCATTTTCAAGTCTCATCAATATGTCTTCCGGAAATTTCAAGGATGAAAACAATAAGATTTCAGAAAATCTGTCAGTCGGCAGTAGCACCAATACTGATAATACTTCAAACAATGTAAAAGATGGCAATTATGATGCTGACGCTAAAACAGATTCTGATAATAATATAAATACCAGGGATGGTGCTAAAACGGAAAAGGCAGATAGTGGTATTTCTTCAAAAAATGATTCGACTGATGTTAATCAGGTTAAAGAGACAGCTGTAAATGATGTTTCGGGTTCTGCTGATGCGGTTGAAGAAAAAACAGAAGCTTTGGCAGAACAGCTTGCCGGTCTTATCAATCAAGTCCGGGACATACTTAAGGATTTACTTGGTATAGGTGATGAAGAAGTCGGAGATGCGATTTCTGTGCTTGATATGAATTATACAGATTTATTCAACACTGAAAATGTAAATGAATTTGTCCTCTTTGAAGAGGGGGCAACGGAGGTTGATATACTTATAGACGAGCAGCTTGCAACTCTTATAAATGATATAACTTCTGAAATAAATGAAGCGATTGCGGCATTTGAAACACTTGATATAGCCTCCTTAATTGGTTTGGAAGAGGAGAGTGCGGATATTAATCTTGGTGATGGAAATATTGTTAACATCAAAGATTTATTTGACAAAGCTAATGAAATAGCTGCTTCATCTGATAGTGAGGATGAAATTGTTACAGTTGGCGAGGGTGAAACGGAAGGTTCATTTATTCCAAAAAATGCCGATAATAATATCAGTAGTGGTTTTAATACAGATATTGTCTTTAATAAAGAAAATAGTGATAATAAAAACGCTTCATCACAGGATTTTAAATCGACAGACCAAAGTGTAATCAATAATCTGAATAATGCCATTAATAATATTGTTCAGGATGGTGTCGATGAAACGGTCGGATTTACGGAAGGTGTTTCTCAGGCGGATATAATCAGACAGGTTGTGGACGAGATAAAAGCCAATGTGACAAATGATGTAACAACTCTTGAAATGAGACTTAATCCTGAGAGCTTGGGAAGAGTTCAGATTACAGTTAGTTCAAAGAATGGTGTTATGCAGGCTCAGATAGTTGCAGAAACCGAGGCAGCTAAAAATGCAATAGAGGAAAATATTGCTACTTTGAGAGAAACTCTTAATAATCAGGATTTAAAGGTTGAAGATGTTGAAGTTACTATAGCTTCACATGGCTTCTTTGAAGGACAGGAACAGGATATGCCTGATGAAAATTCCGGCAATCAATCAAATGGCAAAAAAATCAGAGTTAATTCCGGAAGCGATATACCGGATGATACGTCTGATGAAGAACAGCTTGAAACTGAGATGATGAGAGCACAGGGTAACAGTGTAAGCTATACAATATAGCACTTAATTACTAATTATAAGCCCGTTTAAGGCTTGAAAATAAATAACAGAAAGGAGAAAAAAATATGGCAATTGATTCAGCGTTAAGTGGAGTTGCGGCAGCGTCATCTTCATATCATGCATCAGGAAAAACAGATTCAAAAGCAGGTTCTGATCTTGATAAAGATGCATTCTTACAGCTTCTTGTAACACAGATGAAATATCAGGATCCTATGAATCCGGGTGACAGCACAGAGTATATGTCACAGTTGGCACAGTATTCATCTCTTGAAGCGACAATGAATATTGGCGGTGCGATTGATAAGAGTAACGGTCTTAATCTTGTTGGACAGTATGTTATCATGAACACAACCGATTCAAGTGGTAATGAGACTATGGTAAGCGGGCTTGTTCAATATGCTACCGTAAAAAATGGAGAGGTTATGGTATCCATAAATGATACATATTATCCTGCAAGTGATTTGGATTCTGTTGTTGATTATGATTATTATATGTTCCTTCAGGAACATGCAAATGATGGTTTAAATGATACAGGCGATTCTTCAGACGAAAATGCAGCTGCGGAAAATGTAACAGAGAGTGGAGCGACAAAAACAGAAGAAACATAGATGGTTACAGCGATTAGATTAAATAAGGTGGAGATATTATGGAAGGTTTAAATTCAAGGCTCATTTCAATAGAACAGGCGAAAGATTTATATCTTCATAGCAAGGAAGCCGTTAATAATGAAAAAACCACCGAAACAAATTCATTTCAGGACATTTTAATAAAAAAAGCGGAAAGCTTTGATGATGTTAAATTTTCAAAGCACGCAAACCAAAGACTTGAAAGCAGAAATATTATTCTTTCAAATGACCAGAAGATAAGACTCAATGAAGGCGTTGAAAAGGCAAGAGATAAGAGTATAAACGAGACTCTTGTTATGATGGATAATCTTGCATTTATAGTAAATGTAAAGAATAATATGGTGGTTACAGCTTTGGAACAAAATGAAGATAGCAATGTCTTTACCAATATTGATGGAGCAGTAATAGTGTAACTTTTTGATTAAGCCGGACCGAGACATCCGAAACGGATAGCAAGGAGGCTTTATTTCCCGGAATGACAGAAGGGAATTGTTAACAGGAGGAAAACAATTATGATGAGATCATTATATTCTGGTGTTGCAGGTCTTAAGACTCACCAGACAAAGATGGATGTAATAGGTAACAATATAGCGAACGTAAATACTATAGGATTTAAGTCATCATCTGTATTATTCAGAGATGTTTTATATCAAACAACTTCAAATGCTACAGGTGCAACTACCAATACCGGTGGTACAAACGCATCTCAGATAGGTCTTGGTACTAAGATGGCATCTATTTCAACTTCAATCACTGAAACTGGTGCAGCACAGAGTACCAATAACCCATACGATTTAATGCTTGACAGCTCAAGTTTCTTTATCGTAAGCCGTGGTGGAGTAAATTATTTTACAAAGGTTGGTGCATTTGAAGTAGATGCCGCAGGATGTCTTGTTACAAGTAATGGATATCAGGTTATGGGTTGGCAGGTTGACCCTGATAATCCAACGGTTATTAGAAAGGATACAGTTTCAGCTCTTTATCCCGAATCAGAAGAAAATAAGGTTTCTTCACCTGAGATGACATCAAGCGCTCATATGACGGGAAATGTAGATATGACGGATACAGAACTTACATCAACCGATGGCAAGACGGTATCGGTTTCTATATATGATTCTCTTGGCTATAGCTATACAGTTAAATTTAAGATGACTCAGGATGCGGGTCAGGCGGATAAGTCCTTATATAATCTGGAAATTGATTCTATAAAGGATGCCAATAACGTTGATATCCTCGGGGCAGACGATCCAAGTACTCCGAATGTTACTGAAGGCGGTTATACTGCAACACTTGGTGGCGGAAATTCAATCCAGATTAAATTTGATCCTGACTCAGGACTTTTTGAATATGCCGGAAGTGCAGGACAAAAGGATTCACTCCTTAAGATAACTCCACAGGGAGCGGACAGAGGAGATGTATTTACGGCGAAGGTAAATGGTGAAGACGTTGAAGGCATTACTATAGATTTTTCAGCACTTACAATGTTTGAAGCAGGAGGAAAATCATCGGCAAAAATGGTCAGAGCGGCTCAGGATACAACCGGAGGCGGTCGTGCTGCAGGTAAGCTTAATGATGTAAGTATTGATAATTCAGGTAAGATTTTTGGAGTTTACAGTAATGGTGAAACAAAACTTATGGGACAGATTGCGGTTGCAAACTTTGATAATCCTATGGGTCTTGAGGCTATCGGTGACAGCCTTTATAAAACCACCCAGAACTCCGGTGATTTCGACGGAATTGGTTCTGCGGTCGATGAAAATGGCGGTAAGATGACTCAGGGTGTATTGGAAATGTCAAACGTTGATTTGTCAGCAGAATTTACTGATATGATAACAACTCAAAGAGGTTTCCAGGCTAACTCAAGAATAATAACAACATCCGATTCGCTGCTTGAAGAATTGGTAAATCTTAAGAGATAATTAATATAATAATCACGCCCTTTTGTATATGCCGTATTATTTGAAAGGCAAGTACGAAAGGGCGATTTTTTTGTAGACATAAAATGTTTATTGTGGTATAATACAAGCGTTGTATAGTGTCATAATCGAAATGTTAGGAGAGTATGGCTTATGATAGAGGTAACAAGACTTAAAGGTGCAAAGATCATAATCAATGCAGAGCTTATTGAAACGGTTGAAGAAACTCCTGACACTGTTATTACACTTACAAGCGGAAAAAAGTTTATTGTCAGTGAGACATGTAAAGAAATAACGGATTTAGTTATAAATTATAAGAGAAAGATTCATACTCCTTTATAAAAAGAGTGTGATGTTTTGAGGTGACTTAAGTTGGATATAGCATCAATTATCGGTATAGGTGCAGCGCTTTTCCTTATGATCAACGGTATGGGTGGCGTTGGTGCACTTATGGACACATTCATAGATATGCCTTCGGTATTTATAACCTTTGGTGGTGCTTTTGGTACAATTCTTGCTATGAATACCTTAAAGGGATTCCTTGCAGGATTAAAGTCTTATCTTTTAATCTTCAAGACGCCTAAGTCCAACGAGATTGATACAATAAAGTCCATAATAGATCTTTCCAATCTGGCCAGAAGAGAAGGTCTTCTTGCACTTGAAGAGTCTGCAAATTCCCTTGATGATGAATTTATGAAAAAGGGTGTAATGCTTATTGTCGACGGTACTGATCCTGAACTTGTAAGAAGCATACTTGAAGCAGAACTTATCAATGTTGATACAAGACATCAAAGTAATATAGGCTTTTGGAAAGATGTTGCTTCTATGGGACCTGCATGGGGTATGATTGGTACACTTATAGGTCTTATACTTATGCTTAAAGACTTGTCGGATCCTGATTCAATTGGACCTAACATGGCTGTTGCGCTTATCACAACATTGTATGGTTCTGTACTTGCAAACTGGGTCTGTGCTCCTGCTTCGAGTAAACTTGCCAAGCTTAATGATACAGAGATAAAGCTTAAAGAGGTTATGATAGAAGGTATTCTTTCGATACAGGCAGGAGAAAATCCAAGAGTTATTGAAGAAAAGCTTAAGGCGTTCCTTGCTCCTAAGGACAGAGCCGGGCTGGGTGAAGAAGGCGGTGGTCAGTAGTGGCTAAGAAAAAAGAGCAGCCTGCAGAAGAGGGCTCACCAGCGTGGATGGCGACATTTAGTGATCTTATGAATCTTTTGCTTTGTTTCTTTGTTTTGCTTTTTGCCAGCTCAACTATGGATGAAGGAAAAATACAAAAGATTATGGCATCGTTTAATAATATGAATTTTTCTATTATGAACGAAGGCAATATATCTCTTTTATCGGGTGATATGATGTCAGGTGGAGTTACTCAGGTGCCCAATATAGAAAGTATTTTGACTCAGGCAGGGCGAGCTATAGATGGCGATACCGGCGAAGACAATCAGGCTACATCCTCAGATGCTGATAAGCTTTCGGATGAAGAACTTAAAAATGAGTATGATAAGCGGGGAGAGGAACAATCTGAGGAGATGTATGAAGAGATTGTTCAGATGACAGAATCTTATAGTATAGATGATCAGATTATACTTGATTATAATGCTCAATATGTAGAACTTAATTTAAATGGCTCCATACTCTTTGACTCGGGTAAAGCTGAGGTTAGGGAAGATTCAAAAATGTTTTTGCAAAAAATTGCAAGCATTTTGGTTAAATATAAATATTGCATTATAGAAATAGAAGGACATACGGACAATGTCCCTATATCAACTGCAAGGTATGAGAATAACAGGGCACTTTCAACCGAAAGAGCCAGAAATGTTTATGAGTATCTCATGTCGCAGGAGAACTTCATTGATGCCAATATGAAGATTGCCGGATACGGCGAAAGTAAACCGGTCGCTTCAAATGCAACAGAAGAAGGAAGAGCAAAAAACAGAAGAGTTGTAATAAAGATATATAATCAACAGAATTCTGCAAATTAATAAATCATTCTACGAGGAGAATTGAAATGAGAAAGAATCTTATTACTGTTATAATACTTGCAATTTGTATAATAAATCTTGTATTTAATATATTACTTGTATTTGTGTTCATGCCGTCTACAACAAAAACAAATAAGCTTATAAGTGATATAGCGGAGATTCTTGATTTAGAGATTGCATCACAGTCAAATGGGGATTCTTCAGGTTTTGATGTTGCTGACCTTGCTCCTTTCCAACTTGAGCAGGGCAATCCTATAAATCTTGCTTCGGATGGTTCTGATAAGGTGCATGCACTTCAATATGGACTTACAATAAATTTGGACAAAACAGCTAAGGATTATAGCAAGGTTCAGTCTAATCTGGAAGCTTCGACATCGCTTATATATGATATGACTCGTGATGTAATTGGTAATTATACTTATGCGCAGGTTATAGATGTAGAAGTTCAAAGGCAGATAAAGGAAGAAATTTTGAGAAATCTTAAGGAAACCTTTAATACAGAATGTATTTATTCGGTAAGCTTCTACAATTGGGTTGCACAGTAAACTTTCCTTAGGAGGCGAATTGCGTGGCAGACGTATTATCACAAAATGAAATAGATGCCTTGCTTAAACAATTGAGCTCGGGTGAGCTGGATGTTGATACTATAGAGGATAATCAGACTGCTAAGGTTAAAGAGTATGATTTCTCAAGACCTGCAAAATTTTCAAAAGAACATCTAAGAACACTTGAGATAATATTTGAACATTTTGGAAGACTTTTATCAAGTAACCTTCCTGCATACTTACGAAAAAATGTTCAGGTCGAGGTTATGAACTCGGAGGCGGTAACGTATTCTGAGTTTTCAAATGCTTTATCTAATCCTGTTTTACTTGCAATAGTAAATATGTCTCCATTGTCAGGTAACATTATTTTAGAACTTGCAACCAATATAGGATATACGATAATCGACAGATTGCTTGGCGGTGTTGGTGAACCGCTGGAAAAAGTAAGGGATTTTTCTGAAATTGAATTATCTATCTTGGAAAAGATTTTTAATGTTATTATAGAATTGTTGAGAGAACCATGGGGCAATGTAGTAGAGATAGATCCTTATCTCGAAAGGATAGAAACAAATTCACAATTTGCCCAGATTATTTCGCCGGCAGAGATGATAGCTATAGTTACTATCAATATAAATATTGGCGGCGTTGAGGGACTTATGAATGTTTGTCTTCCTTTCCTTACATTGGAAGATGTTATGGATAAACTTAATACCAAATATTGGTTTTCTACAATGCAGGATAGAGATGAACAAAGCTATGCCGATGTAATTGAAACAGCAATTAATAAAGCGCAGATTCCTATTTCTGCTGAACTCGGTAGGAGCTCCATAACTGTTTGGGATTTTGTAAATCTCCAGATTGGTGATGTAATAAAACTTAATACCAATGTCGATGATGAACTTGATATATATGTTGGGAATATAGTTAAGTTTAAGGCATTGCCGGGTTCTGCCAGTGACAATTACGCTGTAAAGGTTACTGAGATTTATAGAGAGGAGGAATAAGCAGGTATGGATGGCATGTTATCACAGGAAGAGATAAACGCATTACTTGGAGACATGGGTGCGGGTTCTTCGGATAGTGCATCGTCTGGCGGAGGCGGAGATCTCAGTTCAGATGAAAAGGATGCAATAGGTGAGATATCCAACATATGTATGGGTACAGCGGCAACTACCCTTTATTCCTTGGTTAATCAAAAGGTTGTAATAACCACCCCGGTTGTTGAAGTAACAACATGGGACAGTATGACAAAAGAATATGCAAGACCTTGTGTTTTTATCAATATAAATTATAAAGAGGGTATTGATGGAAATAATGTATTGATTCTTAAGGAAGAAGATGTTAAAGTAATCACAGACTTGATGATGGGTGGCGATGGACTTAATCCTTCTCCTGAACTAACGGATTTGCATATTAGTGCAATTTGTGAAGCAATGAATCAGATGATGGGTTCTTCTGCCACTTCACTTTCATCAATGCTTAATTGTAAGGTGGATATCAGCCCGCCTGAGGCAGAACTTATAGATATGGCCGGTAATATTGATCCGGCTAAGATATCAAATTTCATAAATGGCGAATTTGTAAATGTAACTTTCAGGATGACTATAGGTGATTTGGTTGATAGTACTATAATGCAACTTTATCCTATAAATCTTGCTAAGGATTTATATAAAAAGTTTTCAAGTGGAGAAGAGGAAACACCGGCGCCTCAACCGGCACCACAGCCTCAACCGGCACCACAGCCTCAACCGGCACCACAACCGGCACCACAGCCTGTACCACAACCGACACCACAGCCTGTACCACAGCCGATGATGGGACAACCGATGATGGGGCAACAGATGATGAGCCAGCCGATGATGGGGCAGGATGTAAATGTTCAAAATGTGCAGTTTAAAGCATTTAATCCTATGCCTAATCCTGTGCTTCAGCAGGAAAATATAGATTTGATTATGGATGTTCCGCTTGATGTATCAGTTGTACTTGGTCGAACTAAGAAGTCAATTAAAGAAATTCTTGAGTTTGCACCCGGAACAATAATAGAACTTAACAGGCTTGCCGGCGAACCGATTGATGTTATAGTAAATCAAAAACTGGTTGCAAAAGGCGAGGTTGTAGTTATAGAAGAAAGCTTTGGTATAAGAATTACCGATATAATAAGGGAAAAAATGTAAAAGGAGTATAATTTTATGGCAAAGAGTATACTTATCTGTGATGATGCAGCATTTATGAGAATGATGATTAAGGATATTTTAACCAAGAACGGTTATAATATCGCCGGAGAAGCTGAAAATGGCGCTAAGGCTGTTGAAAAGTACGAAGAAACCAAACCTGATCTTGTGCTTATGGATATTACCATGCCTGAGATGGATGGTATTCAGGCACTTAAGAAGATTAAGGAAAAGGATCCTAATGCAAGTGTAGTAATGTGCTCGGCTATGGGTCAGCAGGCTATGGTTATTGAGTCGATTCAGTCAGGAGCAAGGGATTTTATTGTAAAGCCGTTCCAGCCGGATCGTGTTATTGAGGCAGTTAAAAAGGCAGTAGAATAATATGAGAATTTTTTTGTTGGGTAATAGCTATGGAGGCTGGCGTTCTTTTGTCAACATTCTGTCGCTGTTGCTTATATTTGCGTTGGTTTTGGCTATGGCTTATTTTTCAACCAAATTTGTAGCCAAAGTGCAGGCCAACAATTTAAACAATAAGTCCAATATTAAAATAATAGAGTCATTCAGACTTGGTAAT
Organism: uncultured Lachnospiraceae bacterium; assembly: GCA_902800325.1. Taxonomy (GTDB): domain Bacteria; phylum Bacillota; class Clostridia; order Lachnospirales; family Lachnospiraceae; genus Coprococcus_C. The sequence continues at coordinate 38,994 of CADCDW010000003.1, read as the reverse complement.
AATAAGTTTATAGCGATTGTTAAAATCGGTCGTGATTATTATGCGATTGCTTTGGGTAAGGATGAAGTGACCTTTATTGATAAACTTGATGAAGAAGGACTTAGATTAAATATTAATGGGGCAGTTGATGCTCCGGACGGAACGTCAGGAAAAATTGACTTTAAAGATGTTCTGTTGAAATTTAAAAATAAAAAGTCAAAAGATGATGAGGACACAAAGTAGGTAGAAAAATGAGATTTAGTAAGCTTCGTAAGTTAATTATATTGATATTAATACCGATTGCTTTAGCTGTCTTTATTTCAGGAACAAGTTCATATGCTACCGGAGTTACACCTGATACAGATCCTGAAGAGGGTGTGGAAAATGCCGTTACCGATGATGAAAATGACGGCTTTTCTGTTGGCCTTACTCTTGATTCGAATTCAGATGAAACAAGACTTGCGGGAACTCTTAGGATGTTCCTGGTAATTACGGTAATTTCATTAGCTCCATCAATATTAGTTATGCTGACGTCGTTCACGAGAATTATTGTAGTTTTGCATTTTGTAAGAACTGCAGTTGGAACGCAGTCGTCTCCGCCTAATAATATATTGATTGGGCTTTCGTTGTTTTTAACACTTTTTATCATGAGTCCTATATTTGTAAGGATAAATGAAGAAGCGATAGAACCTTTATCGGCTCAGGAGATTACTCAGGAAGAAGCGATAAACAATGCAATTACACCGCTTCGTGAATTTATGTTAAGGCAGGTACGACAGGAAGATTTAAGACTATTTATGGATATTGCCAGAATAGATACGGTTGATGATGTAAGCGAGATACCGACTACGGTTGTTATACCGGCATTTATTATCAGTGAACTTAGAGCCGCATTTATAATAGGCTTTTTAATATATATTCCTTTTATTATAATTGATATGGTTGTTTCATCAGTGCTTATGTCCATGGGTATGATGATGCTTCCTCCGACTACGATTTCAATGCCTTTTAAGATTTTACTTTTTGTTATGGCTGACGGATGGAATCTTATCATTGGACAGCTTGTTCAATCATTCCATTGATGAAATATATTTTGTTTAGTTTTTGAGGATTAGAGGTGATTTGATATGTCAGTTGGTGACGTAATAGATATAACAAGTCAGGCTATATGGCTTATAATAAAATGTTCAGCTCCGATGCTTCTTGCGTCGCTTATAGTCGGTTTGATTGTCAGTATTTTTCAGACTGTAACCTCTATTCAGGAACAGACACTTACATTTGTTCCTAAGATTTTAACTGTTTTTCTTGTTTTGATTTTAACAGGCAACTGGATTTTAAATAACATAGTTGCTTTTATTCAGGATATTTATAGTAGATTTGGAGATTTTGTGGGGTAGTGCGGTATGGATTTAAGAATTTCAACCTTAACCCTTGAAGCTTTTTTGCTGGTGTTGGCCAGAACCGGTGGATTTATAGCCACAGCACCTTTATTTAGCAACAGAAGCATTAATACGAGATTGCGTGTTCTTGTTGCTGGATGTATAGCAATTATGATTTTTACATCTATGAATATGCCGCTTCCGGAATATACGACAGTGTTTGGCTATACAGTACTGCTGTTAAAGGAGCTTTTTATAGGTCTTTCATTGGGCTTTGTTTCAAGCTTTGTTATGGCAATCATAGTCATGGCGGGAGAGTTTATAGATAGAGAAATAGGATTTACCATGGCTACGACCTTTGACCCGTCTGTTGGTACTATGGTTACAATTACGGCAGAATTATATGATAAGATGATATATCTTATTATTCTTATAACAAATCTACATTTTTACATACTTAGGGCACTTGCCCAGTCGTTTGATGTTGTACCATTGGGACATATTAATATTAATTATGGCTATCTGTTTACTGAAGTTTTGGGTTTTATAGGACAGTATTTCAGTATAGGATTTAGGATTGCCATGCCCGTTTTCTTAAGTACAATAATACTTAATGTCATACTTGGGGTAATTTCAAAGAGCTCACCTCAGATGAATATGTTTGCTATAGGAATGCAGCTTAAGGTTTTGGGAGGGCTTCTTATGCTTTCGATTGTAACTATGTATATCCCAAGTATTGCTAATTATCTTGTAGAAAAAATGAATGATGTTGTAACGACGGTTTTAGGAGGCTTATAGCTTTATGCCGGAATATAAAATTATACTTCGTTATAATCTTCAGTTTTTTGCAAATGATGATAAAACTGAAGAACCGACTGCAAAAAAAATAGAGGACACACGTAAGGAAGGACAGGTTGCAAAAAGTACTGAATTATCAAGTGCCATCGCACTTTTTTCGGCATTTGTTGCATTAAGGTTTCTTATGGGATTCTTGTCCGGAAGGCTAATTGAGGTGTTTCATACATTCTGGCAGCAAATGCATGTTTATTCCACAGATGATTTTTCATCTGATACAGCACATAAAATCATAACAAATGTACTGTTATATGTTTTGATAACCATACTGCCTTTTTTGCTTATATTTTTATTTATTGGATTTATGGCCCAAAGACTTCAGATATCATGGAAGGTCACAACAAAGCCTCTCCAGCCTAAGCTAAACAAGCTTAATCCTATAAATGGGTTTAAGCGAATGTTTTCCGGAAGAGCACTTATAAATTTACTTATGTCTATTGCCAAGGTAGTGATATTTGGCTTTATGAGCTACAGCATTATTAAGGACAATCTGGGCGTTTTTATAAACGCATATGATACAAATCTTGAAGATAATCTGGGGATATTATTTGATCTGATTTTTGAACTGGGTATAAAAATCTCTGCAGTATATCTGATTATTGCAGTTGCTGACCTGTTTTACCAAAAGTGGAAGCACAAGCAGGATATTAAAATGACCAAACAGGAAGTTAAGGATGAGTTTAAGAATTCTGAAGGAGATCCTAAGGTAAAGGGACAGCAAAGACAGAGAATGCAGCAGGCATCAAGGCGTCGTATGATGCAAAATATACCTGAAGCAGATGTGGTAATTACAAATCCTACACATTTTGCGGTAGCTTTAAAATATGATAATAATATGAGCAGGGCACCGGTGGTTGTTGCCAAGGGTGCAGATTATCTTGCTTATAAGATAAAAGATATTGCAAGAGAAAATGATGTGGAAATATATGAAGATAAACCTTTGGCACGTATGTTATATGCCAATGTGGAGGTCGGAGACGAGATTCCTCAGGAACTATATCAGTCTGTTGCTGAGGTGTTTGCTTATCTGATTAATGTTAAAAAGAGCATGAAAAATATGGTTAGTTAAAGTGATTAAAAAATAACGGAAAGGAGTAAATAACAGATGAAAAAAAATGATGCGTTTTTAGGCTTTTATTTACTTGCTGCCGTTATATTTTTTATCATACCGATGAAATCATGGATGCTTGATATACTTATTCTTTTCAATATATCAATGTCCCTTATTATTGTTTTTAACTGCTTGTTTGCCAAGGAAACACTTGGTATGTCAGGTTTCCCTACATTGCTTTTGTTTACCACGATTTTTAGAATTTCATTAAATGTATCTTCAACAAGACTCATACTTTCTACCGGTAACCCGGGTAAGGTCGTAGAGGTTTTTGGTTCTTTCGTTGGTGGTGGTAATCTTATAATCGGTGCAATTATTTTTATTGTATTGATTATAGTTCAGATGATGGTAATAAACAAGGGTTCTGAAAGAGTTTCCGAAGTTACCGCAAGATTTACTCTTGATGCGATGCCGGGAAAACAGATGGCTATAGATGCCGACCTTTCATCCGGAGCCATAACAGATCAGCAGGCTATTGAACGACGTGAAAAGATTCAGCAGGAGTCAGCTTTCTTTGGAGCTATGGATGGTGCTACCAAATACGTAAAAGGAGATGCAACTGCAGGTCTTATAATTACACTTATCAATATTGTAGGAGGTATAGCGCTTGGTATAACCATGCAGGGATTATCAGCCGGTGAGGCTTTACAGAAGTATACTATCCTTACAATCGGTGATGGACTGGTTTCACAGATTCCGTCTATGTTGATTTCACTGTCTACGGGTATACTTGTAACAAAGGCATCTAAAGAAGAAAGTATAGGTGATACACTTATAGGTGAGCTTTTCAGTATTCCTAAGGTACTTTTGTTCGTAGGCGGAACTATGCTTGGACTTGGACTTTTTACGCCTCTTAACTTTTTCTTTTGTGCAGCTTATGGTATACTGTTTATAGTCATATCAACATCATTAAAGAATGCTGAGAAAAAAGCAGAAATTGAAGAAGAAGTTGAGGAAGAGGAAGTACAGGCTGATGAAGTCAGACGTCATGAAAATGTTAATTCGCTTCTGCAGGTTGATCCTATTGAATTGGAGTTTGGTTATGGTATAATACCATTAGCGGATGTTAATCAGGGTGGAGACCTTTTAGACAGAGTTGTTATGATAAGAAGACAGATTGCCTTAGAGCTTGGTGCTGTTGTACCTATCATTCGTTTGAGAGATAATATACAGCTTAATCCTAATCAGTATATAATTAAGATAAAAGGTATACAGGTTAGTGAGGGAGAGATATTGTTTGATCATTATATGGCTATGAATCCCGGTTATGTAGAAGATGAGATAACTGGTATTCCTACACTGGAGCCGGCTTTTCATCTCGAAGCCATGTGGATTACCGAATCCCAGAGGGAACGCGCGGAATCACTGGGATATACAGTTGTTGATCCTCCATCTATAATAGCAACACATCTTACAGAAGTTATAAAACACCATTTGGATGAGCTGCTTACCAGACAGGATGTTCAAAACCTTATCGACAATATCAAAGAGTCTAATAAGACTCTTATTGATGAATTGGTACCAAAGCTGCTTGGAGTCGGAGATATACAAAAGGTATTGCAAAATCTCTTAAAAGAGGGCATATCCATAAGAGATCTTGTAACAATATTTGAAACTCTGGCAGATTATGCGGCAACCAGCAGAGATACGGATATCCTTACAGAATATGTAAGACAAAGCTTAAAACGTGCTATATCCAATAAATATTTTGGTGATGAAAATATGACAGAGGTTATAACACTTGATCCTAAGGTTGAGCAAATGATTATGGGATCGATAAAACAGACAGAACAGGGAGCTTATATTTCGCTTGATCCTGCTGTAACCAAGAAGATACTTAATGCAACTGAAGTTGAAATACAAAAACTTGAAAATAAAGGACTTAATCCTATCATTATAACATCACCTATAGTGAGGATGTATTTTAAGAAAATGACAAATGAGTATTTCAGTGATTTGGTTGTTATTTCATACAATGAGATAGATTCCGATATTGAACTTAAGTCAATAGGAGTGGTAACGATAGATGATAATTAAGAAGTACAAGGCAGCAACTGAAAAGGATGCTATTCTTATGGCAAAGGAAGATTTAGGTCCTGAGGCTGTTGTGATGAATGTAAAGACAATTAAGAGAAAAGGCATTATGAAGCTTTTCAAGAAAAATACAGTTGAGCTTACGGCAGCCATAGATGATAACGTTGCAGATAAATCTTCTGAAAAAGTTGTTGATAAGGCTTCAAAAGAGGGTTATAGCGAGGATGCTCAAAATGCCATAGAGGAGAAGATTAACAGCATAGCCAGGCTTTTGGAACAGCAAATGATGTCAGGTAAAGATGCCGGTTCTGATTCTTCAGATATAAAAAGTTCGGAAAGCGAAGTGCGTGGTTTGCACTTTGATGCGGTTGTTTCTGAGAACCCGGCAAAGACATATTCAGGTGCATCGGGGGATAAGTCGGAGACGAAACCGGCTTCAAAGAACCGTATTATCGATTTAATATATAATCAGCTCATAGATAATGAAGTAAATAAAGATATCGCTGATGAAATAATCGGGGAGTTTGATTTTGAAAATAATTCTTTGCCGCTTGATAATATTCTGGCAAATGTATATCAGAAAATAGTTCTTAAGCTTGGAGAGGTTAAGCCTCTCACACCCGGAGAAAAAAAACCTAAGGTTGTATTTTTTGTTGGTAATACCGGTGTAGGCAAGACTACGACGATGGCAAAGCTTGCATCTAAGTTTAAGCTTGAGGAAAAACAAAATATTGCCATGCTTTCTATAGATACATACAGGATAGCAGCGATAGAGCAGATAAAAACGTATGCTAATATTTTAAATACACCTATGGAGGTGGTATATACTCCGGAGGATATAAAGAATTATGTTGAAAAATATAATGAATGTGATTTGATATTTGTTGATACGGCAGGTCATTCACATAGAAATGAAGAACAAAAGAAAAATCTAAAAGAGATGGTTGATGCCGTATCAGATTATGAAACAGAGGTTTTTCTTGTGGTTAGTGCAGTTGTTAAATATAAAGATTTGCTTGATATTGCAAGGACATATGAAAAGTTGTTTGACTATAAACTTATCTTTACCAAACTTGATGAAACCAGAGCATCAGGTTCAATATTAAATTTAAAGCTTGATATGGGCAAGACCTTGTCATACGCAACATGGGGTCAGAATGTACCCGAGGATATAGGTGTTATCGATCCTCAGATTGTTGCCAAGAGCTTGTTAGGAGGTGCAGGAGATGGACCAGGCTTCTAAGTTAAGGCAGATGGTTCAGGAAGAATCCAGACCTTCCAATGCGAGAGTTATCGCAGTAACAAGTGGAAAAGGCGGAGTGGGTAAAACCAGTATATCTGTTAATCTGGCTATAGAATTGTCTGAAAGAGGAAAGAAGGTTGTCATATTTGATGCTGATTTTGGACTGGCCAATGTTGAGGTTATGCTCGGAATCAGACCTAAATATAATCTTTTAGATCTGATTCATAACAATAAAACAATGGAAGAGATAATTACCACCGGTCCGAAAGGAATAGGCTTTATCTCAGGTGGTTCCGGTGTCTCAGAGCTTGCAGCTCTTGATAATGACAGTATAAAGCTTTTGATATCCGGTCTTGCAAGACTTGATAAGATGTATGATGTTGTAATTATAGATACTGGAGCGGGAATAACGGATGCGGTTATGGAATTTGTTATGGTCAGTCCGGAAGTATTGCTTGTAGTAACTCCTGAACCTACTTCAATTACGGATGCGTATTCTTTGTTAAAAGTATTACGAAGAAATGAGAGATTTAATCCGATATATAAGACGATAAGAGTTATTGCCAACAGAGTGGAAAATGATGCGGAAGGCGATGAAATTTTTGCAAAGATTAATGCTGTTTCTTCCAAGTTTTTAAATACTAAGCTGGAATATCTCGGATCGATAATACAGGATAAAAATGCTTCAAGAGCTATAATTGAACAAAAGCCTGTAGTAATGGCGTATCCGACGACCTCTTCATCGAGATGTATTGCTTCACTGGCTGATAAGCTGACAGGTACGGGCTTAGAGGATAAAGAAGAGGGCAATGAAGGAATAGCGAGGATATTTTTTGAGTTTATTAAATCGAGAAGAAAGAAAAATAAACGCTGATTTGTTTTTATGTATTTTGTTTTTTATATATTTTACTTTTTATATATTTTACTTTTTATATATGGAATATAAAGAGGTTTGATAAAAATAATTCTTATAATTAAATTATTTTGGGGTGAATTGCTTATGGGATTATCAATTGGTAATAAAATTGAATTGGTGAAGCTTGATCAGATTATCAGAAATGACGAAATAAAGAAAGTTTTTTCAAGTAAAATCTGTGACATAATGCCTAAAAATACACTTCAGATTTCTATGCCTATATATGAAGGAAAAATTGTTCCTTTAAATGTTGATGATAAATATTCTGCCTGTTTTTATACAGACAAGGGACTTATGCAGACCAATGTTGTTATATCATCAAGATATAGAAGCGGCAATCTGTTTTTTCTTGAAATAGTACTTCTTGGAAAGCTTGAAAAAGTTCAAAGAAGAGAATTTTACAGATATAAATGTATTTTGAACGGAAGGATGAGAACTGTATCAGATGAAGAATATCAGATGGCAGAATTATATGATTTGTCTGATAAGGAGCTTATATGGAATGATTTAAAGATAATAGATATAAGTGGCGGTGGGCTTAAGATAGTATCTAAAATGGATATTGAAAAAAATGAAATTGTAATGGTCGATTTTAAAATAGCAATTTTAAATGCTGTACATAGCTTCAATATAATGGCCAGAATACTTAGCAGCAATACTATTGCCGGTCACTCGGGACTATACGAACAAAGACTCGAATTCTTAAAAATGAAGCAGGAAGACAGGGATATAATAATAAAATTTATATTTGAAAGTGAAAGACAAAACAGGGCGAAAGAATCGGGATTGAAATAATGAAAAAAATATTGCTCGTAGATGACTCTGCACTCATGAGAAGAGTATTATCTGCTATAATTAATGGGACAAATGAATATACAGTTGCTTATATTGCTAAAAATGGTGCTGAGGGTCTTGAGATGATTAAGACTCATAAGGATATTTATGCAGTTATTTGTGATGTAAATATGCCGGTTATGACAGGTATTGAGCTGCTTACGATGCTGAAAAGACTGAATATGATGATGCCTTTTGTTCTTCTCAGTACTAAGGACGAGGCGCTATATACAATTACGGCATTGGAGCTTGGCGCAATAGCATTTCTTAAAAAGCCGGATAATATTTATAAGATGGATGAATCTGTTTTTTCTGATAAGTTGATTGATATTTTAAAACTATCAGACAAAAAGAAAAATTCATCCAATGCTATACCCGGGTACAATGAAGACGACGGTAAAATTAACGAAAATATCCTTGCAAAACATGAAGCTATAAGAAAACAGGGAAATGTTAATGTACATAAGCATAATGAGAAAGCAGATAATGAGGGACATTACAAAAATGGAGAAACACAGGATAGTAAAACCCGGAAATCTGTGAAAACAGGATTAAAAAAGGTTGATGCTTCCTTATATCATAAAGCTTCATATAGTTCAAATGTTTTAATAGCACTTGTTAGTTCTACGGGTGGTCCTAAAGCGCTTAGAACAGTTATTCCGATGTTACCTAAAAATCTTGCTGCACCGATGATTATGGTTCAGCATATGCCGGCTAATTTTACTACAACGCTGGCAGAACGGCTTGATGAGCTTGGCGAACTTAAGGTAAGTGAGGTAAACGGCGGCGAATTAATAAAAAGAGGCAATATATATCTTTGTAAGGGTGGTAAACATCTTAAGGTTGCAGATAAGAATAATGGACATTATCTTGAATTGGATGATTCTCCACCTGTTGTTGGACTTAAACCTTGTGGCAATATTATGTACGACAGTCTTGTTAATTCAAGCTATGATGAGATAGTTTGTGTTGTTTTGACAGGTATGGGGGCTGATGGAACAAATGGTATTGTTAATTTGTCCAAGCATAAAAAAGTATATGTTATTGCCCAGGATGAAGCTTCTTCAACTGTATATGGAATGCCGCGTGCCATATACGAAAAAGGTATGTGCGATGTGGTATGTGATATAAATGATATAGCAAAAGAAATTATTAAGAAAGTAGGGGTGCTATAATGGATTTAAGCCAATATCTTGAGATTTTTATTGATGAAACAAAGGAGCATATACAGACTTTGAACGATCAGGTCCTTATATTGGAAGCAGAACCTGACAACATTGATACTGTAAATGAAATCTTCAGAGCAGCTCATTCCCTTAAGGGTATGGCAGGAACTATGGGCTTTAAGAGAATGCAAAGACTTACACATGATATGGAAAATGTTTTCTCTGAAGTTCGTAATGGTAAAATTAATGTTAATGCGGACATTGTTGATGTTGTGTTTAAGTGCTTGGATTGTATAGAAGGTTATCTTGCCAATATCACAGAGTCAGGTGATGAGGGAACTGAGGATAATGAGGATGTTATCAAGGTTTTAAATGACGTTCTTGCTCAGTCGGAAAGTGTTGGCTCAGAACCGGCAGCTAAAGAAGAAAAAACTTCTGAAAATCAGGAAGCTAAATCAGGCTCATCTGATGATAGAAAGAAATATCTTTCAATTCCGATTGCGGATTTTGAGAAAAATGCAATGCAGGAAGCAAAAGAAAAAGGTATGCATGTATATGCTACAACAGTTTACATTCAGGAAAGCTGTCTTCTTAAGGCTGCGAGAGCATTTCTTGTATTTAAAGGACTTGAAAATAAGGGTGAAATAATCAAGTCTGTTCCAAGTGTCCAGGACATTGAAGATGAAAAATTCGATTTTGATTTTTCGATGTTTATTATATCTGATAAATCGCTTGAAGAAATAAAGAAAATAATAGAAAATGTTTCAGAGATTGAAGAAGCTGTTATAGAAGAGTTTGATATTCCTGATGTTGTTGAGGATACCACTCCTAAAGCAGAAGAGGCAGATGATAAGAAAGAGTCTGCAAAAGAACAAAAGTCAGAGAAGAAGGATGAAAAGAAAACACCTGCAAAATCAGGAAAGCCGGTTGTTAATCGTTCGGTAAGAGTTGATATAGAAAAACTTGACGACCTTATGAATCTTGTTTCCGAGCTTATAATCGCAAAGAACGGACTTGTGTCTGTTACCGGCGTGATGGCGGGATCCGATCAGTCTTTCAATGAACAGATAGAATATCTTGAGAGAATTACGACAAATCTTCATGAATCTGTTATGAAGGTAAGAATGGTACCTATTGAAAGTGTTGTTAACAGATTCCCTCGTATGATCAGAGATTTGTCCAAGAAGCTCAATAAGGAAATGGAGCTTATTATGACCGGTGAAGACACAGAACTTGACAGAACAGTTATTGATGAAATCGGTGATCCTCTTATGCATATGCTTAGGAATTCTGCCGATCATGGTTTGGAGGATACAATTGACAGACTTAAGCTCGGTAAGCCAAAAGTTGGTACGATTCGCCTTGATGCATATCAGGATGGCAACAATGTTACTATCGAGGTATCAGATGATGGTGCCGGTATAGATGTAGAAAAGATTAAAGCAAAAGCGATAGAAAGAGGTAATATAACAGAAGAACAGGCAGAGTTTATGTCTGACAAAGAAGCAGTTGATCTGTTGTTTATGCCGTCTTTTTCGACTGCTGAAAAGATAACTGATGTTTCGGGAAGAGGAGTAGGTCTTGACGTAGTAAAGAATAAGATAGAAGGCTTAGGAGGAGATGTTGAAGTATCAACCAAGCTTGGAGAGGGTACAACCTTTATCGTCAGACTTCCGCTTACACTTGCAATTATTCAGGCTCTCATGGTTGATATATCAGGTGAAAAATATGCACTTCCTCTTAATTCAATTGTTACTGTTGAAGAGATACCATCTGATGAAATCAAGTATGTACATACAAAAGAAGTTATCAATTTGAGAGGAACGGTTATACCTATTGTAAGACTCAATGAAGTTCTTGATCTTGAACCTGTAGAAAAGGATCCTGAGCTTGAAGATGATGACAGCCTTATAGTTGTTATTGTTAAGAAGGGCGATAAGCAGGCGGGTCTTGTAATTGATAATCTTCTTGGCCAGCAGGAAATCGTTATCAAGCCTTTAGGTAAATTTATCAGAGTTCCTAAGATGATAAGCGGAGCCACTATCCTTGGTAATGGTGAAGTTGCATTGATAATTGATTCAAATACATTGGTATAGTGGAGGTGCGATATGGATAACAATGTTAATAACGATTTAAAGCAGTATATTATTTTAAGATTTGACAGTGAACAGTATGGAATTGATATTTCCTATATTGATAATATCGTAAGACTTATGCCTATAACAAGAGTTCCGCATACTCAGCCGTATTTCCTTGGGGTAATTAATCTGCGTGGTGTAATTATACCTGTTATGAGTATGAGAGAAAAATTTGATCTTCCGTTTAAGGAAAATACAGGAGCAACCAGAATACTTATAATAAAGTATGAAGGTGCTGATATAGGAGTGCTTGTTGACGAAGTAAAAGAGGTTGTAACTTTAAATGACGAGGATGTAGAAAAGGTTACATCCGATGATGTTGAATCCAGATCATATGTTACCGGCGTAGGTAAGTATAATGATACACTTATTTCTATTTTAAATATTCCTGCTTTGATAACAGATGTTGAAAATGAATAGGAGTAATGCTTATGTTTAATGCAGATTCAAACTTCAATAAAAGAGTAATTGATACGCTTACAGAAATGGGCAATATCGGTGCCGGTAATGCGGCCACATCTTTATCCGTTATGCTTAAAACAAAAATTATGATGAGTATACCGGTTGTTGAGATGTGTGATTTTGAAGAGCTTGAAAGAGTTGTCGGTAGTCCTGAGTCTATAGTTGTCGGTGTTTTCAGTACTATAAGTGAAGGTTTTGAAGCTGTTATAGCATTTCTTTTGACGGTTGATGATGCGGAATTATTTGTAAAGCTTGCTCTTGGAGAAGATGCCGGTTGGAATACAGAGATGGGTGTATCAGCGATTAGTGAGATATCCAATATTATGATTGGATCATATGTTGCATCGCTGGAAACTTTGACAGGTACCAAGATAAGATATTCTCTGCCGGAGGTATGTGTAGACATAGCCGGAGCGATATTGAGTGTACCATATATAGAATATAGCCAGGTTAATGACGAGTCTCTTCTTATCAGTTCGGAGCTTTACGTAGGTGACCACAAACTTGATGGACATCTTATAATGATATCGTATGAGAATTCGTATGACCTCCTTCTTGAAAAACTTGGAATTGGAGGTACCAATGGCTGATATAATTAGGGTTGGTATAGCAGATATGAATACCTGCCGTACTCCTGATATGATTACGACCATAGGATTGGGGTCATGTGTCGGAGTTGTAATCTATGATGGAATAAGTGGTTTGGCGGGACTTGTACATATTATGCTTCCGGACAGTAACAAGATAAATAATAATGCCAACAAATTAAAATTTGCAGATACCGGTATAGATTTGCTTTTAGAAAAGCTTATATCTGAGGGAATTAAGGAGTATTCTTTAAAAGCCAAAATTGCCGGTGGAGCACAGATGTTCAATCATATTTTAAAATCAAGCATCGGCAATGTAGGTGAAAATAATGTTATTGCTGTTAAAAACAAGCTTTCGGAGCTTAAGATACCGATTATTTCTGAAGATGTAGGACTTAATTTTGGTAGAACAATAGTTTTTAATCCTGAAACATGTGAGCTTGCCATTACAAGAGCCGGTGCCGAACGATATATTATATAATAAGAGGTGTGTCAGAATTGGATTTAAAGAATAAATACAAAAATGCCCGGGCAATCATTGTCTTAACTGCCACACTTATAGCTATGCTTCTCAATATTAAATATGATAGAGATATTATCGATTCACTAATTATACTTATAATAGTGTTGGTAGTCTTTTATGTGATTGCCTCAATAGCCATAAAGCTTATTGACAAGATAAGGCTTATGGAGCCAAAAACAAATGTAGACAGTACGGGTAATAATAGCGAAGCTAATAAGGAAAAAGCTGCTGAAGGAAAAGAGGAAGCAAAATAACTTATAAGAGGGGTGTAAGATGGCTGTAATTGACAATAAAGAAAGGCTTTGGATAGAGTACAATCACTCAAAATCAGCCGTGATTCGTGAACAGATTATAATTGAATATGTACCCTTGGTTAAGGTGGTTGCAGGCAGACTGAGTATATACCTTGGATCAAATGTAGAATATGATGATCTTGTCAGTTATGGAATATTTGGTCTCATAGATGCTATAGATAAATTTGATTATGGTAAGGGTATCAAGTTTGAAACCTATGCAAGTCTCAGAATCAGAGGTTCTATACTTGACCAGATAAGAAAACTTGACTGGATTCCACGTTCCGTAAGACAAAAACAAAAAGCGATAGATACTGCAGTGAAAACACTCGAAAAAGAGTTAGGACCTAATTATTCAGACAGTGATATGGCAAAAGAACTTGGAATATCAGAGGATGAATACTTAAATTGGCTTTCACAGACCAATATATCCAATATTTCTTCAATCGAAGATTTTCTTGATCAGGGAAATGAAGTTAAGGCCTCTTCCAATAGAAGCTATGCCAGAATTGAGCCTGAAAAGGTGGTAGAGGAAAGCGAACTCAGGGAAAAGCTTGAGGAAGCATTGGACATTTTAACTGAGAAAGAAAAGAAGGTTATTCTTTTATATTATTATGAGGATTTGACCTTGAAAGAAATAAGCAGGGTTATGGATGTATCTGAATCCAGAGTGTCACAGCTACATTCAAAGGCATTGAAGAAGCTTAAAAATGGTCTGGGCGATGAATTTCAGGTATTTATGGGGTAAATTTTTTTTAGTGTGATTTATGGGGGATAAATATGAAGTATAAAAATTCTTTTTTTAAGGTTAATATCAAGGATGACGGAACATATATTACTATTTATCCTGCTGTCAGTGACGGGAAAAAATTAGAATATAAAGAGGTTTTTGATTTCCTTGAAAAAAAAGGAATTGTAATTGAAGATAAGATAAGCTTAAAGTCTGAAATTGAAAATATGGGTAGTGAAATCTTAGAGCGCAAGTTATGTGATGTTCGGATTTCACCGTTTAATGAAAGTGCTATAGTTATAGTTTCACCGGATAAGCTCGTTGCATATATCAGATTTTATCCGCCTTCTTCAGGTGGTAAAGAGATGGATAAAAGAGAAATAATGCTTGAACTTGCCAACGAAAAGATAGTGTATGGAATTGCAGAAAAGGTAATAGATGTATTTATGATGGCAAGGCAGTATTGTCTTAATATACCGGTTGCTAAAGGTGTAAAGCCTGTTATGGCTACTGATACGGTTATAGAATATTTCTTTAATACTTCGCCTATGTCTAAGCCAAAGCTTAATGAGGATGGAAGTGTTGATTATCATGATTTGAGTATATTTACTCCTGTCAAGGAGGGCGATATGCTTGCAAAGCTTACTCCACATGATATGGGTAAACCCGGACAAAATGTTTACGGAGTAGCTATTCCGCAAAATAAACCAAAGATTAAAAAACTTAAGCATGGAAGAAATATAAAAGAATCTGAAGATGGAACCATTCTATACAGTGAAGTAAGTGGAAATGTCAGTCTTACTAACGGAACTGTATTTGTTTCGGATACATTTAGTGTTCCTGCGGATGTAGATGCATCTACAGGTGATATAGAATATGATGGTAATGTTGTTATAGCAGGAACGGTTAAAACAGGTTTTTCCGTCAAGGCAAGTGGTGATATACAGGTAAATGGTGTTGTTGAGGCTGCCAATCTTACGGCGGGGGGCAATATCATGATAAAAGGCGGCGTCCAGGGTATGAGTAAGGGCGTAATAAAATCCGATGGTAATGTATATGCACAGTTTTTTGAGAGTGCTATAGTTGACGCGGGCGGAGATATATTTGCCGGTTCCATACTTCATAGCAATATAAAATGTGGCGATAAAATTATTGTAAGCGGCAGAAAAGGATTTATAGTTGGCGGAGATATAGCCTGTAAATCATATATTGAGGTAAACAGCATAGGTAACAGGATGGAAACTCAGACAATTATAAAGGTTGGTGTTAATCCTCAGCTATATGATGATATGAAGGTGCTTATTAAAAGTGTTAATGAGCTTAATGAAAAGATAACTGAAATCACATCATATCTTAATGTGTATAAGGAAAAACTTAAACTTGGAGCAAAACTCAGTCCGGAAAATCTTAAGCAGATTAAGACTCATAACGCAAATCTTACTGAGCTTATAGCCGAAAGAAATGATAAAAATGAAAAGCTTACTGTTATAAGAGCTGAATTTAATGAAGGAAGAAAAGGAAAAGTAAAGGTACTTGGCAATGTTTATCGAGGTGTTGTAATTTCTATTGCGGGTATGAACAGGGTTATTCAGGAAAAAGAAACACATAATCTTTACCTGATCAGCGATGGTGAGTTGACAACATCGTCTTTTTAAGAAGGAGTTGGTTTTATGATAGCACCGATTATTGCAGCACAAAGCTCGGCACCTGTTGCGGCTATACAACAAAATACAGATGCACAAAGTACGTTGAATACTATACATGCCGAATCTGAAATAAAAAAAGAAGAACAACAGATAAAAGAAACTGTAGTCCAAAAAGAAGAAGCTGTATTTTATGAGCAGACTTATGATGCCAAAGAAGAAGGAAAAAACAAGTATTCTAATATATATAGCAAAAAAAAGAAGAAAAGCAACCATGATGACGAAACCTCTAAGACTGATTCAGAGGTAAATCGCATAAATTTTGATATTAAAATATAATGCCGGTAAAATGATATCAGAACAAAATGATATCATTTTTGGCTGTATAACGATAAAGGATTGGAGAAGTTATGTCAGGAGCAGTAATTTTACTAATTATATTGGGTTTGATATTTATATTTGGAAGTTTCCTTTTGTCTGAAAGGTCAAAAGAGGAAGAAGATGAAAGTGTAATAAAAATACCGGAAAAACTAAGTGATGAGCAGAAGGAAAAGATAAAAAAGCTTATAGATAGTTATATGGACGAGCATATTGACAATAAGCTTGGAGATATAGAAGCTAAGTTTTCAGAGATAGTAAATCAGAAAACACTTGCTCTTGGTGACTATGCTGTTTCTGTGAATGAAGAAATTGAGAGAAATCACAGCGAAGCGCTTTTCTTATACAGTATGCTTTCGGATAAGCAAAAAGAGATAATGACAACCGCATCGATGGTTGACGAATATAAAAAAGAAGTAAATGAAATCATTAATAATAATACTATTAATAAAAAGAATGAGCGGGAAGAAAAGCTTGCCATAGAGCTTGAAGCTATGGAAGAAGATGTACTGGCAGAGGATGATGAAGAAGATATTAAGTCAGTAGATGCCAATAAGGATATCATACTGGAGATGCATAAATCGGGTCTTAGTATATTGGAAATAGCTAAAAATCTTGGGCTTGGTGTTGGAGAAGTTAAACTTATAGTAGATTTGTATCAGGGAGCAAAGAAATGAAATTAAAATATTTTATGAGGGGACTGGGTATAGGCATAATATTTGGAGTGATAGTTATGCTGGCTGCTTACGGAACTTCAGATAAAGAAAAAATGTCAGATGATGAGATAATCAAGAGAGCAAAAAATCTGGGTATGATTGAAGCAACTAATAGTGATGCTACATATGGTATTTCTGAAAATGATAAATCTCAAAAAGATGTTGGCGATAAAACAACTGAAGCTGTAAAGGAAGTAACTACAGATAGTATAGCAGATGTTTCGGAAAAAGCGGCAGCAACTACAGAAATAACTACAGAAGCAAAAACAGAGATTTCAACAGAAGAAAAAACTACTGAAGCACCAAAAGAAACTACAACAGAAAAGGTTGAAAATTCATATACCGAGGCAACAATAACCGTAACAAGCGGAATGGGCTCGCCTGAAGTAGCAGCACTGATGAAAGAAGCAGGCATAATCGAGGATGCGGATGATTTTGATAATTATCTTGTGAATCAAGGAATATCAGATAAAATACAGATTAATACATTTAAGTTTAACAGCAATATGTCTTATGAGGATATAGCAAAGGAGCTTACAACTCCGAAAAATGAATAGAAATGTATAACTTTAAAAATGAACTTTTAAAATAAAAAAAGTGCTTGATTGCGCTTTTTTTTTATGTTATAATGCACTTTGTGTCAGTTTGACACGAAAATAATAAACATGTGAGCGAATAAACGGATTGGTGCCACTTGACGCTGTGGTTTCCGCGAATAAGTATTCGAAACTCACAGAAGGTATAACCAAGGAGGTATATTATGAGCGTTATTTCAATGAAACAGTTACTCGAGGCAGGTGTTCATTTTGGACATCAGACAAGAAGATGGAATCCTAAGATGGCTGAGTATATCTATACTGAGCGTAACGGAATCTATATCATCGACTTACAGAAGACTGTAGGTATGGTTGATGATGCTTACAAGGCAATATTTGATTGTATAGCAGATGGAGGAAAGATTCTTTTTGTTGGTACTAAGAAGCAGGCTCAGGACGCTATTAAGTCTGAGGCTGAAAGATGTGGTATGTACTATGTTAACCAGAGATGGTTAGGTGGTATGCTTACTAACTTCAAGACAATTCAGACAAGAATTGCCAAGCTTAGAAAGTATGAAGCTATGGAAGCAGATGGTACATTTGATGTTCTTCCTAAGAAGGAAGTTATCGAGATTAAGAAGGAGATGGATAAGCTCCAGAAGAATCTTGGCGGTATTAAGGATATGAAGAATATTCCTGATATGATATTTGTTGTTGATCCACGCAAGGAGAAGAACTGTATCCAGGAAGCACATACACTTGGAATTCCTCTTGTTGGTATTGCAGATACAAACTGTGATCCTGAAGAGCTTGATTATGTAATTCCTGGTAATGATGATGCTATAAGAGCAGTAAAGCTTATCGTTGCTAAGATGGCTGATGCTGTTATAGAGGCAAATCAGGGTGCTGATGAGATGACAGCAGAGGAAGCTGAGTCAGCTGCAGCAGATGCAGAGGAAGATGCAGCAGAGGAAGCATAAAAGGTTATTGATAGCTTTTGATAGCTTTTTATGACCGATAGATGCTTATAAATATTTAAATAAGTATTATATTAGGAGGATATATAAAATGGCTAATATTACAGCAGCTATGGTAAAAGAGTTAAGAGAGATGTCGGGTGCCGGAATGATGGATTGTAAGAAGGCTCTTACAGAAACTGACGGCGATTTTGATAAAGCAATGGAATTTCTTAGAGAAAAAGGACTTGCTACTGCACAGAAGAAGGCAGGAAGAATTGCAGCTGAGGGTATCGTTGCAACAACTGTAATTGATGGTGGCAAGAAGGCTGCTATCGTTGAAGTTAATGCTGAGACTGACTTCGTTGCAAAGAATGAAGTATTCCAGGGTTATGTTAAAGAAGTTGTTGACCAGATAGTAAACAGTCCTGCTACAGATGTGGAAACTTTCAAGGCTGAGAAGTGGGCTCTTGATTCATCTATGACAGTTGAAGAAAAGCACGCAGCTATGATAGCTAAGATTGGCGAGAATATGAACATCAGAAGATTTGCGAAGATTGATTCTGATGGACTTGTAGTTTCATATATCCATGCCGGTGGTAAGATTGGTGTTCTTGTTGAAGCAGCTACTGATGGTTCAGGCGAGGCAGTTGAAGAATGCTTAAAGAATGTAGCTATGCAGGTTGCAGCTATGAATCCAAAGTACTTAAGTTCAGATGATGTACCACAGGATTACAAGGACAATGAAATGAAGATTCTTAAGGAGCAGGCAAAAAATGATCCTAAGAATGCCAACAAGCCTGATAATATCATCGAGAAGATGTTAATGGGTCGTCTCAATAAGGAGCTTAAAGAGATTTGTCTTTTAGAGCAGGAGTATGTTAAGGCTGAGAATAAGGAAACCGTTGCAAAATATGTTGAGCAGGTTGCTAAGGCTAATGGATGCTCACTTGCAATTAAGAGCTTTGTTCGTTTTGAAACAGGCGAAGGTCTTGAGAAGAAGAATGAAGACTTCGCAGCTGAAGTTGCAGCTCAGATGGCTGGTAAGTAAAAGTTGTTATATACTTTGTTATAAATTAAAAGAAGTCGGATTGGAAAACCAATCCGACTTTTTTTTATTTATAGCTTTTGATCATTTTCGTTTGGGATGTAGCGAACTAAATTGCATATATCACAGTTTAATATCCGGCATAAATCATTTAAGGTTTTTGTTGATACGTCTTTATTGTGCTTAAGTCTGTGAAGTGTGCTGTGTGACATTTTGTGTTTGTTGGTAAGTGTATACCAATTCTCGCTTGAATTTTTTAAGGTTTCCCAAAATGGAGAGTAATCTATCATGTGAAATCCCCTTTATATATTGTAATAAAATTAAGTATTTACTGATTTCTATAATAAATTCTCTCTATTAGCTTGAATATCTTCGCAAGAAAGAATACTTATTGCCGGGAAGTAATATTAATAACTTGAAATTAATATAATTATAGGTGATAAGCGTATTAATTATAAGGTAAATATGAATAAACATATTCTAAGTTTTTTATCTGTTTTTTTGATTTTTGCTACGTTATTTCCGTTAAAAAATAATTATATTGATAAAAATAATCAAGATATACACGCCGAGGAACTATCTGTTTCTATCGATAAACGAGCCTGTTGGATTTCTTTTCTTGATATAGAGGAATTCCTTATGGACTTAGATGAAGCTTCATATCGTAAAAAAATCAGTGAGATGTATAGAAATATAAAAGCCAATAATATGAATACAGTTATTTTTCATGTAAGACCTATGGGTGATGCTGTTTATCCGTCAGATATATTTCCGTGGTCGGTTTATATTTCAAGTAAAAGAAATGCTCCGGATTATGATCCACTTTTGATTGCAATAGAAGAAGCTCATAAATGTGGTATGTTTTTTGAAGCATGGATAAATCCATACAGGCTGTCAAGGAATAATGATACTACGGAAGCTTATAAGCTGACGGAGTTTTATGGGCAACATAAAGATATTATATTAGAATACTATAATGTAGATGGAGAACTATGTCTTAGCCTTGATCCTTCTAAAGAAGAAAGTAAAGAGCTTATATGCGACGGAGTTAAGGAAATTGTAGAAAAATATGAGGTGGATGGAATTCATTTTGATGATTATTTTTATGTGGATGGAATGGGCGAGGGTTTAACTGTTGAAGAAAAAATGACATATGTGGATGATATGATATCTACTGTATATAAAAATATAAAAGATATAGATTCATCTTGCTTCTTTGGTATAAGTCCTGCCGGAAATATAGATAATGCAATGGATGACGGAGCTGATATAAAAAGATGGATGTCTGAGAAAGGATATATAGATTACATAATGCCTCAGCTTTATTGGACTGATGAATTTATATCTTCCGATGGAGAGGAAATTGCCCTTTTTTCTGAAAGATGTCAGGAGTGGCAAAGTATAAATGAGCTGGGTATACCGATTTATGCGGGACTTGCACTATATAAAGCCGGTGAAATGTATGCCGGTGATACAGGGTGGGGAAAATATGATGATAATTTGAAAAAACAATGTGATAAAGCGTATCAGTTGGGGTATTCAGGCTATGCGCTTTTTAGATATGCATGGCTTGAATATGGAGGTTCTGTAAATGAATTAGATAATTTAAATAATTTTGTGGAAACTTTAAGTATAACGGTTGTACCAAATGATGAATTGGTACCGGTGCAGAAAAATGAGGAAAGCAGGAAAGATGAAGATTATGAAAAAGAGAAGAAAATAAATGAATCTGAAGAATATATATGCAATTATGATAAGGTAAAATATGATTTGTATTGTCAGGGGCTTGATGGTAACAGCATACTTATTGATGGAAGAATTTCGGGCATACATGGGATATTTAAGGGTATAGGTGCTGTTCGAATCAGATTAACTGATGAGTTAAGCGGCGGAGGTGTAGAATACAGAGTTCACAGTGTACTTGGATTTTGGACGGATTGGGTTAAAGATGATGATACAGCGGGCGATAAAACAAGTACATATCTTATAGATGGAATCCAGATAAGATTATATGGAAATGCCTATAATGACTATGATTTATTTTACAGAACGGGATATTTTGACGATAGTTATACTACATGGCAAAGTGACGGAGGTATAGCCGGAGATATAGGCATAAAAGGTGCTATAAGCAGTATTGAATTAAAATTGATTAAAAAATAGATTGAATTTTAAAAAATCAAGGAAAATAATATAATAATTAAAGAAAAATCAAGTAGTGATTACTAAAGGAGTGGGTTTAAGGAAACCCACTCTTTACTTTTTAAAAGTTGAAAGGTGGAGTGGGATGAAAAAAAATGAAATTGAAGATTATTGCACCAGACTTGTAACACCTATCATAGAGGAGAATTCCTTTGAACTGGTAGATGTTGAGTATGTAAAAGAGGGTGCTGATTATTATCTTAGGGTATATGCTGATAAGGAAGGTGGAATCAATATAGATGATTGTGTTCTTATAAGCAGGGCTCTTGAAAAAAAACTCGATGAAGAGGATAAGATAGAGAGTGCATATATCTTAGAAGTTAGTTCGCCCGGGCTCACAAGACCTTTAAAAAAGGATAAGGATTTTAAAAGAAGTATAGGCAGGAAAGTCGACATCAAGCTTTATAACAAGGTAAACGGCTTGAAACAGTTTACTGCAGAACTTAAATCATATACAGAGCAAGAAATAACTGTTTTGTATGAAACAGAGGAATTAATCATAAATAAAAAAGATATCTCAATGATAAGATTAGCATTTGAGTAAAGAGTTGATACAATAAGGAGGATAAAAAAATGTCAGAAATTATTGACGCACTTAATCAATTGGAGAAGGAAAAAGGTATAAGCAAAGATAAAATTATGGAGAAAATAGAAGCTTCTCTTTTATCTGCTTGTGAAAAGGATTTTGGTAAGGATGCAATTATAGAAGTATCTATGAATCGCGAAACAGGAGAGATTGCTTTATTCCAAAAGAAAACTGTAGTTGAAGAAGTGGAAAATGAAGATAATGAGATTGCTCTGGTTCAGGCAAAGGCCATGAAAGATGATGCTGCTGTCGGTGACGAAATTAAGTTTGAGATTAAGACTATGGAATTTGGAAGAATTGCAGCACAGAAAGCAAGAAGTATAATAGTTCAGGCTATAAAAGAAGGCGAGAGAGATGCCATATACGATCACTTTGTATGTAAAGAAAAGGATATAATTACAGGTGTCGTTCAAAGATATGTTGGCAACAATATAAGTGTCAGCCTTGATGAAAGAACTGATGCTATATTAAGTGAAAATGAACAGGTTAAAGGTGAGTATTATAAGCGCGGAGATAGAATTAAGCTTTATGTCGTTGAGGTTAAGAAGAATCAGAAGGGTGGCTTCAAAATTGTTGTTTCCAGAACACACAAGGATTTGGTAAGAAAGCTTTTTGAACGTGAGGTTGCTGAGGTTGCTGATGGTACCGTTGAGATTAAGAGCATTTCAAGAGAGCCCGGTTCAAGATCTAAGATTGCTGTATGGTCCAATGATCCGAATGTGGATCCGGTTGGAGCCTGCGTAGGATTAAATGGTTCAAGGGTAAATACTATAGTTGATGATTTGAAGGGCGAGAAAATTGATATAATTAACTGGGATGAAGATCCGGCAGTATTTATCGAAAATGCGCTCAGTCCTTCAAAAGTTGTTTCGGTTGATGTGGATGTTGATGAAAAGAGTGCGAAGGTTGTTGTTCCTGATTATCAGCTTTCTCTTGCAATCGGTAAAGAGGGACAGAATGCAAGACTTGCTGCAAGACTTACAGGATATAAGATTGATATAAAGAGTGAATCGCAGGCAGGTCTTTCTAAATATGATGATGACGAGATAGAATTCAGACTTGATGATGAGTATGATGAAGACGGTAATTATGATGATGGTTATGATGAGGACAATAACTATGAGGATGATAATTACGATGAAGGCGATAATTAAGAATTAGGAATTTAGGCTGATTAATTTTTTTATATGATAAGGAGTATGACTTAATGGCGAAAAAGATTCCACTTAGACAATGTACCGGATGCAGAATATCCAAAGCTAAAAATGATTTAATACGAGTTATAAAAACACCTGAGGATATTATATGTCTGGATAAAACCGGAAGACAAAATGGCAGGGGAGCATATATATGTCCCAATAAAGATTGTCTCGAAAAGGCTATGAAGTCTAAGGGACTTGAAAAAGCACTTAAGTGCGAAATTCCTAAGGAAATATATGATACTCTTTTAAAGGAGTTGATTTGAGTGAAAGGAAATAAAGCATTATCTATGCTATCTTTAGCAGCAAAAGCAGGCAAGATAAAAAGCGGTGGTTTTTTGGTTGAAAAGGCTTTGCAGGATTACAGTGCACAGCTTGTGCTTGTTGCAAAGGATGCATCAGATAATACAAAGAAGAAGTTTATACAAAAATGTGAGTTTTACAATGCTCCGTGTTTTATCTCGGTTGACAGTACAATGCTTGGAAAAAGTATCGGAAAGGAAGCAAGGGTTGTTGTGGCCGTAACAGATGCCGGACTTGCAAAACAGGTGATTGATGCAATAAATAGTAGTAAGGATTTGGAGGTGTAATCTATGAGAGTACACGAATTAGCAAAACAGTTATCAGGCGAATTAGGAAAACAGATTACAAGTAGTGAGCTTTTAGTCAAACTCAATAAGAAAAAAGAGGGTTTAAGACCTACAAGTAATGTAAGTGATGATTTGATTCAATATATCAGAGGTTTATATATTAAAACTGCTGCACCGGCAAAAGCTGTACCAAAGGCTCCGGCAGGCTCAAGAACGGCTGCTTCTTCAAAAACTGTATCCGCAGCCAGACCAAAGGTTTCTGCTGCAGATGTTAAAAAGGCAGTACCTAAAAAGGAAGCAACCGGAAAAGAGGTTGTTAAAAAACCTGCGGTTAAAAGAGAAGCAGTTGCAGGTGAAACAATAAAAAAGGAAGCTGTTAAGAAAACCCAGGTTGCTGTTGAAGAGAATGCTGTAAAACCTGCTGTAAAGCCTGTATCGGACTCTAAGGAAGTGGTCAAGACAGAAAAAAAAGAGACACCAAAGGTTGATACTGTAAAGGCAGATGAGGCGAAGGCAGAGGTTCAAAGAAAAGAAACTCCTAAAAAAGAAGCTGTATCGGAGACTTTAAAAAGAGAGACTCCAAGAAGAGAAAATTCCGGTGAGGTTCCAAGAAGAAATACAACCGGAAGAGATGATAAGGATGCAAGGGGTGCAAGAGATACAAGGGGCGATAACAGAGGTCAAAGAGATAACAGAGACCAAAGAGACAGCAGAGATTCTCGCAACGATGGAAGACAGGGCAGAGATATCCGCGGAAACGGAAGAGACAGACAGGATTTTGATGGTGATAAGAGAAGGTCTGCTTCAGGAAAAAGAGATTTTTCAAGAAATGATTCTGCTGTTGAGGAACCACTCAGAAAAGAATCAAGAAAAGACAGAGACAGAAGCAAAGAAAGAGCCCGTGAAAAAGAGAGAGAAAGAGATAACAGAGATAGAGACAGAGAAAAGGATTTTGACAGAGAAAGACCGGGCAAAAAGGATAATAAGAGAAAAGAAGGCAAAAAGACCGAAGCACCTAAAAAAGAGACACCTAAGAAACAGGAACCGGTTGAACCTGTTATTAAATCTATAAAATTCCCTGAAGTACTTACGGTTAGTGAGCTTGCTTCAAAGATAAAAGTTCCGGTAGCGCAGCTTATAAAGAAGTTGTTTATGGCCGGAAAGCTTTACAATGTTAATTCAGATCTTTCTTTTGATGAAGCTGCAGAGATTGCTCTTGAGTATAACTACATAGCTGAAGAGGAAGAAAAGGTAGATGTTATAGAAGAACTTTTAAAGGAAGAAGAAGAGGACGAATCACTTATGACTCCAAGGCCACCGGTTGTCTGTGTTATGGGACACGTTGATCATGGTAAGACTTCTCTTCTTGATGCTATAAGACATTCAGATGTTACTGCAGGCGAGGCCGGTGGAATAACACAGCATATAGGTGCATCTGTTGTCCAGATAAACGGACAAAAGATTACATTTCTTGATACTCCGGGACATGAGGCATTTACAGCTATGCGTATGAGAGGAGCGCAGTCAACAGATATAGCAATACTTGTAGTTGCTGCCGATGATGGTGTTATGCCACAGACTGTTGAAGCTATAAATCACGCAAAGGCTGCCGGAATTGAAATAATAGTTGCAATCAATAAGATAGATAAAGAGAGTGCTAATATCGACAGAGTTAAGCAGGAGCTTATGGAATATGAGCTTGTTCCTGAAGAATGGGGCGGTTCGACCATATTCTGTCCGGTTTCTGCACATACTAAGGAAGGTATAGATAACCTTCTTGAGATGATTATTCTTACGTCAGAGATACTTGAACTAAAGGCAAACAAGAACAGAAGTGCGAGAGGAATTGTTATAGAGGCACAGCTTGATAAGGGTCGCGGTTCTGTGGCTACAGTACTTGTTCAAAAGGGTACTCTTAAAGTTGGAGATTACGTTGCGGTAGGCGCAGTACATGGTAAAGTAAGAGCTATGTTTGATGACAAGCACAGGAGTGTAAAGGAAGCACTTCCTTCAACACCTGTTGAAATACTCGGTCTAAACGGTGTACCGGAGTCAGGTGAGATATTTATGACTACTGCAAATGAAAAGGAAGCAAGACAAATTTCAGATGCTTTTATAGACAGAGGAAAAGAGAGACTTATAGCAGATACTAAGTCCAGAATGTCACTTGATGATCTTTATAATAAGATCCAGGAGGGGAATGTAAAGGATCTCAATCTCATTATAAAAGCAGATGTTCAGGGTTCTGTTGAAGCAGTTAAGGCAAGCCTTCTTAAGCTTTCAAATGAAGAGGTTGCTGTTAAATGTATCCACTCGGGTGTCGGTGCAATAAATGAATCAGATGTTATACTTGCATCAGCTTCAAATGCGATAATTATCGGATTTAATATAAGACCTGATAATCAGGCTAAGGACGTCGCAGATAGAGAAAAGGTCGACATAAGATTGTACAGAGTTATATATAATGCTATAGAAGATATAGAATCTGCCATGAAAGGTATGCTTGATCCTATTTACGAAGAAAAGATTATCGGTCATGCCGAAGTAAGACAGACATATAAAGCATCAGGTGTTGGAACTATAGCAGGTTCCTATGTCCTTGATGGTGTAATCCAACGAAATGCAACCGTCAGAGTTACACGTGAGGGCGAGCAGATATTTGAAGGACCTTTGGCATCTTTAAAGAGATTTAAGGATGATGTTAAAGAAGTTAAATCCGGTTTTGAATGTGGTATCGTACTTGAAGACTTTAATGATGTAAAGGTTGAAGATCAGATAGAAGCATATATTATGGTTGAGGTGCCAAGATAAATATGAAAAAAACAAGTCACAAAAATCAAAGAATAAATGGTGAGGTTCAAAGAGAATTAAGCCGTATAATAAGTAGAGAGATTAAGGATCCCCGTATTAATCCGATGACATCTGTAACGGATGTTATCGTTACACCGGACCTTAAGTTTTGTAAAGCATTTATAAGTGTTTTGGGAGATGAGGATTCGGCAAAGGAAACATTTGCCGGACTTCAGAGCGCAGCCGGATATATAAGAAGAGAACTTGCAAAGAGTATTAATCTAAGAAATACACCGGAGCTTATATTTGTAATGGATAATTCGATAGAATATGGAATTGAAATGTCCAGGAAAATCGATGAAGTGATTGGCAGTGATAACAATGCTTTTGAGAGCGGTCTTGATGGAGAAGAAGATGAATGAATTAATTGAAAAGATTGAGACATCAAATACTATAGCAATCTTTGGTCATATGAATCCGGATGGGGACTGTATAGGTTCCTGTCTCGGGTTATGGAATTACATAAGAGATAACTACGAAGAAAAGGAAGTAGTAGTCTATCTTCAACCGCTCCATGATAAATTCAGATTCTTAAAAGGCGCGGATAAAGTTGTAAGTACGCAGGATGACAGGATTTATGATCTGGGTATTTCTCTTGACTGCGGGGATAACGATAGACATGGTGAGTTTGGAGAGATATTTAAGAAGTCCTTATATACCATATGTTTTGATCATCACAGGAGTAATCAGGGATTTGGAGATTTCTTTCATTGTGAGCCGGATTCTTCATCATGTTGTGAGGTTTTATTTAATTTTCTGGATTTTGATAAGATATCTACAGAGTGCGCAGAAGCTCTTTATCTTGGCATAGTTCATGATACAGGTGTTTTTAAATATCAGGCTACCACGGAAGAAACCATGACTATAGCCGGTAAACTTATATCAAAGGGAGCCAGAAGTCAGTATATAATTGATGAGACATTTTTCAAAGTGTCTTATAATCAGAATAAACTTACCGGAAGAGCGTTGCTTGATTCAAAGCTTTTTATGGACGGAAAAGTTATAGCATCATGTATAACTAAGGAGATATTTGATGAGTACAATACTTCCAAGGATGATACAGATGGAATCATAGATAAGCTTAGAGTAACCGATGGGGTCGAGGTTGCCATACTTGCATATCAAAAGGGGGAAGATTTGTATAAATATAGTCTTCGCTCTGTAAGATACATAGATGTCAGTGTGATTGCAACAGCCTTTGGAGGCGGTGGACATGTAAGAGCAGCAGGTTTTGATGCAAAGGGAAGTTTTGATGATAATTTGAAGCTTATACTTGATATGATTATGGAACAGATGAGGAAATATAATTGATAGATGGAATAATAAATGTCTATAAAGAAAAAGGATATACATCTTTTGATGTGGTCGCAAAACTAAGGGGCATACTTAAGCAAAAAAAAATTGGTCATACCGGAACACTCGATCCTATGGCCGAGGGAGTACTTATAGTATGTCTTGGTAAGGCAACAAAACTTGCAGACCTTCTAATTTCGAGCACAAAGGAGTATAAAGCTTTTATGCAGCTTGGGTTAAAAACGGACACTGAGGATGTAACGGGTGAGGTGCTTGAAACCAATGATGCATGGAAAAACTTAAATGAAGATGATATAATCAAAGAAATTAATTCATTTATCGGTTCGTATAGTCAGCTCCCTCCTATGTATTCGGCTATCAAAAAAGAAGGTAAGAAACTTTATGAATATGCACGAGCAGGTATAGAAGTTGAAAGAGAAAAACGTGATGTGGAAATTATTTCTATAGACAATATCACTATAGAACTTCCTTATGTACATTTTGATGTTAAATGTTCAAAGGGAACATATATAAGGAGTCTGTGCAGGGATATAGGTGATAATCTTGGATGTGGAGCATGTTTATCGGGCCTTTTAAGAAGTGAGCTTCATGGTATGTATGTTGAGGATTCATTAAAGCTTTCGGATATCGAGACGTTAAGAAATGAAGACAGGCTTTATGATTATATTATACCTATGGATTTGCTCCTTTCTGATTATAAAAGATTAGATATAAAACCACAGGCAGCAAAACTTTTATCAAATGGAAATAAGCTAAAAACCTATAGTTTTTATACATCAGTCGGTAGTGACGGTAAATACAAAAATGCTTTATACAGGATATATGATGATGATAAGCTTATGGCACTATATAGATATGATGAAAAAGAAGATATTTTTATACCATTTAAAATGCTGTTATAATTAATAATTAATATGGAGATTTTAACTTTGGATATTATAGCATATGATAAGGCGCAATTAAATAACACGGCGGTTGCTCTTGGAAAATTTGAGGGCGTACATAAGGGACATATGCTTTTGATTGACAAAATTACCGAATTGGCACATTTTGAAAATACTCAAAAAGATATAGAAAAAAATAATGATAATACAATAAAAAGTGTTGTCTTTACAATTAATATGCCGGATGATAAAGTAATCAATGTCGATGAAGAAAGATATGCTATATTTCGTGATAGTGGTGTTGACTATGTGTGTGAGTGCCCGTTTGATGATAGGATATCCAAGCTTTCTCCTGAAGAATTTATAAAAAATATTCTTATAAACAGACTTGGAGCATCTTATGTTGTTGTCGGTGAAGATTTCAGATTCGGATACAAAAGATCCGGCAGTGTAGAAACCTTGAAGTCTTACGCAGAAACATATAATTATAAGGTTGTTGTATTTGAAAAATTAAAAATTGATGATAAAATCATCAGCTCCACATCGATCAGACAAATGCTTGAAGGTGGATATGTCGATAAGATATGCAGATATATGGGAAGAAATTACTCTATATCAGGAGAAGTGGTTTATGGAAAACAGCTTGGCAGAACCATTGGTTTTCCGACTGTCAATCTTATTCCGCAAAAAAGAAAGATGCTTCCTCTTGCCGGTGCGTATGAAACAAAAGTATATATAGGTGATTCATCAGATGGGTTAAGATCGATAACCAATGTAGGAAGTAATCCTACAGTAAAAGAAACCATAAATAAAGATAATGATCCGGAGATTACAGTAGAAACTCATATTTTAGATTATTCCGGTGATTTGTATGGAAGTAAAATAAAGGTTGAGTTTATCAGATTTTTAAGACCTGAGATAAAATTTGATGGTATTAAGGAGTTAAAAGAACAGTTGGAGCACGACAAAGAGCGTGTTAAAAATAAAATATAAAATATAAAATGTTATATAAGCACCAGTAGCTCAGTGGATAGAGCAATGGCCTCCGGAGCCATGTGCGTAGGTTCGATTCCTATCTGGTGCATTTAGAATCAAGTATGGCGGTCTTAAGAAAGCTTGTAAAATCAAGACTTTATGAAGACCGCCGTTTTTTAATGATTTGAAAAAGGGGCAGAAAAGGGGCAGATTAAAAAAATTTAACAATATCAATCTGTTTTTCGTCATTCTTTTTAAGCTGCTTTGTAACATGTAAGTATATCTCTTTGGTTATGTCACTTCCGGCATGACCTAATCGCCTTGATATAGCTTCAATACTGACACCTTGGGATGCAAGGATAGAAGCGTGGGTGTGTCTAAAGATATGAGGTGTTACCTTTTTAGTGATGCCAATTTCTTTGGCAGCTTTATCTATATAAGTCCTGAATCCATAGTAGCTTAAAGGATTGCCTTTAGAGTCACACATAAATAGTATACTTTTTATATTGTGTGACATACTTTTTTCACTTTCATATATATAAATTCTTTTGAGAAGAGTCTTAAGCTCCGGCTGAATATAAACCTCTCTGTTTGATTCAAGGGTTTTAGGTGATCCAAAGGAGCCATCATTTAAATCTAAGGTTTTATTGACAGTAATATACTCATTACCGATATCGCTCTTATGGAGTGCAAGAGCTTCACCTATACGTAGACCTGTCAAACTTAAAAAGTAGCTGAGATAATACCAACGTGGTATCTCTTTAAGACGTTCAAGAAGCTTTTCAAGTTCTTCAGGTTCAAGGTATTTGTCTTTTACCTTATAGTGAGCGGATATATCGGCTTTGGCGGATAGTTTAGATAGAACAGCATAGTTAGTATGCAAGTCGTTGTTATATCCCCATCGGAGCATAGCTTTAAATCGTCTGACATATTCGACAGTCTTTTCTTTGTCTATATCATATTTGTTAAAGCAATCATTGATATATAACGCAGTGAGATTATTCACAAGACAGTCAGCTCCGAGATAACCAAGCATCATCCTGTTGGATATAGCATTGCGCTTGGATGTGTTTGATTTAACTGCAGTCTTTTGGTAAGAGCAGTAGCGTTCATATAATTCATTCAGAGTGATTTCTTTGTTATAGGATACATTCTGTTGTTTTCTTTCAATCTTCTTAAGCAATTCCGCCTGAGCAAACTTTCTTGTGGCAGCAGTATTTTTATCCAGGGTAATCGATACCTTTTTCTGCTTGCCGGTCAAGTAATCGTCATAACGTTCAACAAATTTGTACCTACCGTTTTCCAATGCTTCAATCCACATATTAATCATCCTTTCTTAAAAAAGGGTATAAAAATACCCCGGTTGTCAAACCAAGGCTAAAATGATATAATATGCATGTGTGAAATGTAATTATATTTAACCTTGGTTATTTATAGTTACGGTCCGTCCTCTGTTGGCGCAGAGGGCGGTTAAATAAGTTTGATGTGCCCTTAACAACGTCCCCACACCATCAGTGGAGTGACAACGTTTAGGGCTTTTAATATTGACATTATGTTTGATGTAGCATATAATGTACTTAACAAGAGAGCCGAACGCTGGGGGACGTCCAGCCGCCGGCAGTTAAGTTTTATTTAAAAGATAGCACTTTTCTTTAGGCAGAGGGTGCTATCTTTTATGCTTATTTATAAGTATAACAAGAGTTATAACTGCGCATAGCATAATCACAAACTGAAATAAATCATTATAAGTGACCATTGGCACCAGCCCCTTTCGTATGTAGTCCAGCGGCTGAAACAGCTCCCCTTCGGCTCCCCGGTTAAGTACACTATATGTAATTGTGGAAAGTTGCGCCGGCGCAACCTACTTTTTAATTAATTTAATGAAATCTTCTTTTTCTGATTCTGACAATTTATCATATAATGTTTTTACCATATCAATTTTATCTGAGTTAATAATTGTTTCATCGTTATTGCTCAAGAAAAATGATGTGATAGTGCTTGTTAAGGATCCTATTAATCCAATACCTACTAACATTAAAAACGAGGCTATTATTCTACCAGCTCCAGTTGAAGGAGATAAATCACCATAACCAACTGTAGTTGCTGTTACGAAAGACCACCATAATGCATCCTGAAAATTCATATTTTCAAAATTCATCATTCCTATTGTTCCAAGTAATATGGCTATAAAAGTTGCAAGTAAAACATATTTAAAACCGTTTACATTTAAAAATTTTTTTGTTTTACTTAAGCCTCTCGCAGATAGCGAACTTACTTTCAAAAGCTTTGTAAATTTAAGCATTCTTGCAAACTTTAAAGTTCTAAATATTCTAAAGGCCGAATTAAAAGGTATTATGGCAATTAGATCAAAAATATTACTTTTTATAAAATGTTTTTTTTCTTTTGAAAGAATTAATCTTGTAAAATAATCAATCACAAATATTATATAAATAATTGTATCAATCCAAAACATAACCGGTGTTAACCCTTTTGTTATGTCGTAAACTGCAAAAATCACAGAAACAATTGCTAAAACACATATTACTATGTTATATATTTTTTCTTTTAAAGACATTTTATATATTAAAACTTTCCTCGAAGCTCTATGACCTTTCCTAAAATTTTAACTGGTTTACCCTCAATCTCCTCCATGCTGAACATCATAGGTTCATATTTGCTGTTAAGCGAAATGAGAGCAATTCCTCCGGCATATTTCTTTAATCTTTTACATACTGCATCATCGCCATTTACCATAGCAATAACAATATCACCGCTTTCAGCATCAGATTGTTGCTTTACAATAACAATATCACCGTCACAAATACGTGGTTCCATGGAGTCGCCTTTTATAAGTAATCCGAAGAAACTTCCTGTACAAGCAAGTTTTTCAGGTATTTCTTCTGTATCGATTATTTCTTCTATGGCATTAATTGGTATTCCAGCGGCAACACGACCTAAGACATTGATTGTTACAGCTTTCCTTGTTTTAATGGATTCATTGACTGTTACATTTCCATTTAACTTCTTAAATAAAGAATCAAAGTCCGTATTCATTGCTTTAGCAGACTGTTTGATAATTGATATTGATGGTGCAATCGGTTTACCGGTCTTTGGATGTTTATTTTTTTCTAATAATGAAATATATGCTTTACTTAGTCCGCTTTTTTTTGCAAATACATCCATACTCATTGAATGTTCATCTCTATATTCTTTAATTATATCTCCTAAAGTCATCAGATAAGCCTCCTCTCTGATTGTTTAATTTATTATACAATGTCGGAAAAGCTTTGTCAAATATTTTAAACAAAGTATTGACAAGAAATGTCTAATATGTTAAACTCAAAATGTTTAATAAGTTAGACAACGAAAGGAGGGCGGAAATTGAGATATAAAATAAAAGCAATAAGAGAAGCTATGAACATGACTCAGGATGAGTTATCAAAAAAATCAGGAGTATCAAGGAGCATAATATCAAGTCTTGAATCTGGCAAAACGACAGTAACAACAACCGACACATTGCTTAAGATTGCAAATGCACTTAATAAGAAAGTAAGTGAAATTTTTTTAGATTAACAGTCTAATATGTTAAACAATATATGGTATAGCCACCATATCATAAATTGTTAATGCTTGACAGCATTAACAATAAAAACCTTAACCAAGGAAGGAGGTACTATATGAAGAAACATACTACATTGGTTATTGAGATTTCCTTACTTAATAAGCTTAAAGATTATGCATATACAGAGCGTATATCCCAGACTGAAGCTCTTACAAGAGCATTATCGGAGTTTCTTAGTGATAAGGACAATCTAATACCACATAAGGAAGGAAAGTGAAAGTAATTGTATTTAAAAGATTTAATATCAATAAAGCGAGAATAAAGAGAATTATAGCAATATAGAGTAAAATTATCAATACATAGAGAAAGAAGGTGAAAAATTGAAATTTAGAGAGTGTGAATACTGCGGCAGCAGCCTTGACTTCGGCGAGAAGTGTGACTGTGAAAAAGCGGTAGAGAAAAGAAAAAGGTTAATTGAGTATCAGAACAAAGCTATAAGATACTCAGGATTACAAAAGAAAGGAGCGTAATTATGTTGTATATGACACGAAAAAATTTATCTAAAGAATTTCAAATATCTCCACGTACAGTGGACGAAAGGCTTAAAGAGATTGAGGCTCAGATTGAATTAGGGAGATATGGCCGGCATTCGGTCATAAGGGATGTAGGATATGTTTCCTGCAACCCATTAGTGTTTGCGGACTACCTTACGTACAGACAAGCTCTTAGAAGTAAATGTCCAAGTATTGTCAAGAGCGTACCTAAATTCGATGCTTATGAGGCAAGAAATAACTTAGGTATTGCACAACCAACATTAATTAAGGCGGTATAAGAAGGATGAATGATGAAGTAGAAATAGTAGGTTTTATTAGCGAAGAGGTTAAATATAGTTACAGCAAGGATGGCGTGTATTATTACACCACAGTTATATCCACCGGAAGACTAAGTGAGACTTTCGACCATATCCCTTTAGTTATTCCCGGTTATCTTTTGTTACCGGTCAAGGGCGACTACATAAGAATTAAAGGTAAATTCGTATCAAGAAATCAGAAAGAGGGTTTAATTTACCGACTTGTCCTGTATGTACTTGTTCAGGAATTATCTGAAGCTGAAGATAACGAGTACTATGACGTAGCAATGCTGCGGGGCTTTATCTGTAAACAACCATATTACAGAAAGACACCTCTTGGAAGAAAGATATGCGATGTCCTTATAGCTGTAAATGAGGATAGAAAATCATACTACATTCCCACTATATTCTGGGGGATGTCGGCATCATGGATAAGACATAAGCCTGTCGGAACGGAAATAAAGGTTGAGGGCAGGATCCAGAGCCGGACATACGAGAAAAAGTATGAGGACGGAACAAGTGAAATAAAGACAGCGTATGAGCTGTCGGTTTCCAAGGCGGAACTTGTTGAAGTGGAGGATGCATGATGAGGGTAAAGGTTCTTAAAGTTATAACGGCTATATCATGGATAGTACTGATTACAGGTGCTATGGCTTTGGATAGTCCGGATATAAAGATGCCTGTATGTGGGTGTGTTGTATCTATATGCTGGCTCATTCTTATAATGACAGCCAACAGTTTTGATTTAAGCAGAAATAATGGAGAAAAAAAGAAGCATCAGCTCTGCCAAGCTGACACTTCAGCGGTTAAAAAAGTCGCATTAAAACCAAATCCATTATATCAAAATCATAAGCAAAAAGCAATCCATGTAGAAGAATTCAAGAAAAGGTTCAGGGAGCATCTATGACAGTTGAACTATATATAGAGACCAATGCAAGAGGTCCTAAAGTAAAAAACGGAATAGGTATGTATCTGCTTGAAAGCGAAGTCCGAGGACAACAGTATACCATTTATGACTTTTGCAGATACCGGGATATAAGCGCAAATGAGCTTGCGCTTAACACTTTAATATCTGCGCTACTCAGGATGGAGAAACCGTCTGATATCCATATACATATATCAAATGACAGTGTATATGGCACATTATCAAATGGTTGGCACCTGCAGTGGCAAAAGAACGGTTGGCGCAATAAAAGGGATAATCCGGTAGCTCATGTAAAAGAGTGGGAAAGAATTATCTCGCTTTTAGAGGAACATACCTATTCCGTTTGTAATAAACGGCATTCATATACTAATTGGATGCAGGAGCAAATTAAGAACAATAATAAGTACGAACAAAATACAATTTAGGAGGAAATAGTTATGTTTGATGTGTTTGGAGAATTCAACAGCTACGAAGAGATTAATGAGACTGCAAAAGGCCTTTTGAATGAAGGAGACATAGAAAGCCTTAAGAATCTCGCGAAAGAAAACGGTTTAGATGTAGAAGATGCAAAGGATTATGCAGATGGAATCATCGATACTTTATGTACGGCTATATCAGCGGCCTATGGAAAGCTAAGTATTGAGACAGCTGCATTTAAACCGTATGAGATAGAAAACGACTGGATTGATTATATAAAACTGCGTATATCAGAATCAGAAGATGTGGCAAAGGCAGTAAGGAAGAAAGGTAAATCAATAAAAGGCTGTATCGGAGCACTTCTTAAGTGGTCTTATGCCAATGCTAAGTCCGTGGATAAGGATATCGTAAAAGCCTCCGGTATATCTGCAGGAACGGTTAAGCTTGGCATACCTTCCATGCAGAGATCAAAGCAAATTATAACAGAATATTATACGAAGTAGGTGATGATATGCAGAATAAAAAAATATTGGCAATAGAATTGCCTATAGTTAAGCCTTACAGGGGTGGAAAAAAGTATAAAGCGACAGCAAGGGTTTGTTACATAGATAAAAAGAGACATCTTATTGTGGATATATTCTATGGCCGGACAAAGGTTTGCAGAATAGCAACCAATAAAGATGATTTCAATATATATAAGACCTTGGAGGATAATAAAGCATCAAAAAGCACAACAGGAGAGAGTTCATATATAAAAACTGGAACTGATGGTTATAGCGATAGTTTTAGATACATATGCAGTAATACATCAGATATCGATATTCGTAACCATTTGATAAGCTACGGAATCAAAGAAACAAATGGAAGTTTAATCCCACTGTTGGACTATCTTAGATATATTACATATAAAAAAGATGACATAAAAAGAATGAAAGAATCAAAAGAGCAGGAAGAGTTAGATTTATTGCTTCCGGATATCCCTGATGATTTTGAGTCATATCTTGATAAAAATCTTAACCGTGGCTTTATTACGTATAAAAGAAGAACAAGAGCAAAGACAAATTATAAATGCCTTATATGTGGAAAAGAATGGGAAGGCAATAATAATCCGGTCGATAGTTATCCTCCGTATAAAAGAGATATAAAACCGATAAATGGAGGAATACGAATGTGTCCGTTCTGTAAAAAAAGCAGCATTTTAAAACAGACCGGAAGGTTTAAATGGGATAGAGAATGGTACACATATACTCTCATTCAAAAAATATCCGATGGTAAGCAGGACGGATTATGTATAAGAGCTTTTTATGTGAAAAGAACAATGGATGCCCGTAAGCCTCAGGATGAAGGACAAGAAATAGAAACCAAAGAAGTATACCGGGTTTTTGCTTTTCCGGGTAAGGTTAAAAAATATATATGGGCTTATAGTGGATACCAAGGGGGTCAATATATCTATAATTGGACACCGACAAATGCAACCACAGATTCAAATTATGTCTTTGATGGTACACACACACTTATTAATTATTATAACAATATCAAAGTGATAAATAATTCACAGGTTAAGTATTATTACCGGGATATACTGAAGGAAAACAGCAATAAAGTCATAAATTTGAATGTAATAGTCACGTGGTTCGAATGGCCGGGTATTGAGATTATAAACAAAATAGGACTGTCTGCCTTAAATAGTCACCTTTTAACTTATGGCGTAAAAACCAGCAAACTTGATAAAAGAGCAAGTAAACCATATCAGTGTTTAAAAATCTATCCTGAGCGCATCAAGGATTTACAGAATGCTTCACCTGTATTTAGGCAAACAGAATTATGGGAGGCATATCAAGTTGAATATCAAAAAAAGATTCATATGAGTGATGACGAGGTTGATATGACAATAGCTTTAAATCAAATATATCAGGGACAAAAGAAGATGGATTTCCTTTTAAAGTTTATGACATTAAAACAAGTTATTAATAGGATTCGTGACTATCAATATGAAAGCCCTTGCTCACATTCTCCTCAGGCAGAAAGAAGTCTAACGGATGTGTTTAACGAGTATTATGACTACTTAAGTATACGTGAAGAGTTAGGAGATGACATGACTAATTCCGTATATATTCATCCAAGAAGCCTTATAGCTGCACATGCTGAAATGGTTACTGAAAAAGAAAACCGCGCAAATGAACAATATATTAAAAGGATGTGTGAAAAATATCCTAAATCAGCACAAATATACAAAAAGCTAAATAAGAAATATAGATATGAAACAGGTCCTTTTATATTTCGTCCTGCAAAGGATACGGCTGAAATAATCATGGAGGGACGAATCCAACACCATTGCGTAGGCGGTGAAAACTATTTGAGTAAACATAATAGTGAGAAATCATCAATCATACTGATGAGATATAAAAAAACTCCGGATATCCCTTACATCACAATCGAAATAGCAGATAAGAAAATAGTGCAGTGGTATCTTGCCCATGATCATAAAACCAAGGATGAAGAAACACTCGGAGCACTAAGTAAATATGAAAAATATATAAGTTGCGCCGGCGCAACTAAAGCTGCCGATAAGACTAAACTACTTAAGGCATCTGAAGAGTTACTTGCACCGGCAGTATAAGGAAGGAGACATTATGGAATTAATACCAAGTGATTACACAAGCAACTACACGAGCTTTAAGCATGAATTGGATACGGAGCTTAACAAAGCGGCAGATGGATTTGTTAAGATTGGATATCTGCTTAAAGTTGCAAGAGATACGGATGTACTTAAAGATAGCGGCTATAACACGGTAGCCGAGTTTGCTCAGGCAGAGTATGGGCTTACCAAGGATACGGTATCAAGATACATAAACATCAATGACAGATTTAGCGAGGATGGATATAGTCCGGTTCTTGCTAACCGCTTTCATAATTATGGCTTGGCCAAGCTTCAGGAGATGCTTACTCTTCCGGACAATATAGTCGAGGCTATTCCGGAAGACATATCCAAAGAAGATATAAGGACTATTAAAAAAGAGTATGCAGAGGAACAGCAGATATCGGATATAGAGGTTGCTATTGAAGCTGCTGAACAGACAACAGATGGTAAAAAAGATGATGTAATATTGCTT
>CADCDW010000002.1 GCA_902800325.1 uncultured Lachnospiraceae bacterium | reverse complement strand
AGTATTATTACATTTTCGTTATGATACTTTTTAAGACATACAGAGAGCGTTTTTAGCGCTGTTGCATAACGTCCTATCTCTCCTCTGATTTCATTTTCATCCTTAAGCTCATCTCTCTTTTTGGTAACCGACAGTTCATTAAACAATTTTGCTTCTTCTTCCGTAAGTGCATCCGAATTCTTTATATATATATGTCTGTTAAATT
Source organism: uncultured Lachnospiraceae bacterium (assembly GCA_902800325.1). Taxonomy (GTDB): domain Bacteria; phylum Bacillota; class Clostridia; order Lachnospirales; family Lachnospiraceae; genus Coprococcus_C. The sequence goes on along the minus strand of CADCDW010000002.1, from coordinate 69,920 downwards.
CCGATACTATCTCATCTCTAAGCTGCAATGCCGCTTCTCTAAAATTTGGCTGCTTTGCCGACTTAAGTGAAAGTTTTATAACCGGATACTTTCCCATCATAGAAAGAATCTTGTCAGATGCTCCCATAATCTTCTTTCCTTCAAAGTATCTTTTCTTATCTATAACATTTCCATTAAAATCATACTCAAGTTCAAAAAATGTGCGGAGCATGGAAAGTGCAAGGGTCTTACCAAAACGTCTCGGTCTGGTGAATAGTGTTACTTCTCCCCCTTTTTCAACAATATCATTAATAAGCATTGTTTTATCAATGTAATACATATCATCATCTATGAATCTTTTATAATCTTCGTATCCTATACCAATCTTTTTCATTATATGCACCTTCTTTCCTTTAAGCCTGTTTAACTTTTTATACTGCTCTAACTTTAGCACAATTTATTATTAATATCAATAAAAAGCGGTTTCCTTTTATGTTCAATAAAAAGATGTTCAATAAAAAGACGTTTCTTTCTGTGTTCAATTAAAAGACGTTTCCTTCTGTGTTCAATAAAATATTATCCTTTTGTATATAATAAATGTTAAAAATAAGTTTCGACCGGAACAATCTTTGATAAACCCCTGTGCTAAATACCCATGGGACATATCGTTTGTTCCGGTCGAAACTTTTTTAAAACATATTTAATATATTACTTTATTTTTTCTTTAGCTTATTTCTTTAACTTATACTTGTTTTTTTAGTTTTTTTGTTTTTTTATTTTACTCCGTACCAGCCTATACCTTCACCGCTCCAGCCTACGCTTATAAGCCAGTCATTTTCTCCTTTACTTGATGTAAAGTTATGTGCTCCTGAGACAGCATTTGGATTGTACTGTCTGTAGATAGGCAGGCTCTGTGCATCATCCGAGTACCAGCCTATGCCTTCATCCTTCCAACCTAAACTTATAAGATTATCTCTTTCTGCCTTGTTGGTTGTGTAGTGATGATCGCCGGCATTTGAATTGTAGAGTCTGTATACAGGTGTGTTTGACTTTTCTGGTGCTTTCCAGCCTATGCCTTCGTAAGTCCATCCAACATTTACAAGGAAGTCTTTTTCTCCTGCACTTGCAGTATAGAAATGCTCTCCGCTGTTTGGATTGTAGAGACGGTACATGTCTACAGTCTTGGCAGGTGTCTCAGGTTCATCCTGTTTTTTCTCTTCTGCAATAGTCACCTTTACACATACAGGCTCAGCGTCGTTATAATTATCGTTTCCCACAACCTTGTACCAGACATAATAGGTTCCGGCGTTGGTAGCGGTAGGGATGGATGTGGTATAAGGTTGTGTGGCTTCGGTTGCATCGCCAAGGGCGTACCGCATCTCGCCGCCAACAGCGGTTCCACCTTCAACGAGAGCCTGAGGTTTACCTGTATAAGTAATATCTCTAGCCTTTGGAGCAGTCTTAACACTTGAATCCGCTTTCTTTACATTAACCTCTGCAACATCAGATGTTGTGGTAGCAGTTTTATCCATAAATGTAGCAGTTACAACGCAATAATAATACTCTACTGTATCTGCATTCTTTCCTGTAGGAATTGTGTAACTTGCTTTCGTTGCACCCTCAATTACTTTTCCACCTTCTGTATTATTCGTTGTATTAGAATACCACTGATATGAAAGTTCATGGTCCTCTGCAGCAGTTGCTTCTACACTCACACTGCCTTCTGTATAGCCATAAGTAAGTTCAAGGTCTGCAGGCTGTGTCTCTATTGTTGGAGCTGTTGCACCTGGTTCAAATGTTGCTGTAACCGTTACATCACCCTTTGGCATCGTGAATGTCGGTGTTGTTCCTGTGGTATCTACTGATACTTCTGAATTTAAAGATTTCGATGTTTGTTTACCAACAAATTTATCACCATACCTCTTGATTGTGCTTGACAATTGTCCATTATCTACACTAAATTCCCAATTCTTCTGATAACTATCCACAGCCCCATATGTATTTCCATTTTTAGTCAATACCGCAGTACCTTCCAGAGTTATATCTGTAGTCTTACTATGGTATTTTATATCAGAACCGGAAACTATAATATATTCATCATCGCTATGTATATATTTTTCTGTATCCATAAGCGCAGCCAAATCTGCAACTGTGGTTGCTTCCTTAACTGCTGTTACACTAAGTTCTTTCAGACGATATCCACTATTCGGTGTAACATTCAACGTAACAGTTTTGCCTGCTTCAACCGTTGTATCATCTGTCACTTCTTCAACACCAACCTTTGCTGTTACAGTACCGTTCTCTGAGCTAGGGATTTTAATATTGTAAAGCCACGGTTCTGCAGGGAACTGTACTTTTTTATAAGTAAACGACTGACCTTCGGAACTTTTTGCTATATCCGCCTGTCCCTCGGTGCCCGCCGTATCCGTCCAGCCCGTTCCGGCAATGCTGTTTTTTACTGTGCCGCTGATCGCTTTAATGCTGCCCAACGCAGTGACAGAACTGCTCTCCTCGATCTCGGCAGAACCGGTATCGCCGGAGATTCCGTAACCTTTTCCCTCAGCAGTCACGGTCGCATTCTGGATTGTAACACCCTGTTTTCCATAGATTCCCGTGCCATAAGATGAACCTTTACCCATAGAAGTAACGTTTGCATTTTTGATGGTCACAGTAGTGGCGACAATACCATAGATAGTCTTTAGTTCTCCTCCTGTGACGGTTAAACTACCAGAGCCGTTTCCATCAATAGTCAGATTACCTTGACTACAATGGATTCCATAAGCTGTGTCAGCTCCGGTTCCGCTGCTATTGCCGGTTCTTGTGATGCTGCTTGTTCCCGATAGCTGGATGGTCAGCGAGTCGGTGCCGGTATAGTAGATGGCCGCAAGGGGGCTATCAGGATCACTATTTTCTTTATGCCCCACGCCGGTGTAGCTGTACCCATTCAACGTCAGGGTATGTGTGGAGTCATCGTAGCTCGCCTTATTGTCTCCGTCTATATTACTCGCATTTTCACTCGTCACCTGCGTACCGCCGACCCAGAGGGGGTACTCAATTGCAGGTTCAGCCTTCGTCAGCTCATACACACCTGATTCGCCTGATTTTTCAGATGTGAAGATTTCAGATGTCAGATTGAGGCATAAAGCGGGACGCACTCCGACGGCAACCCTCACAGGGGTGATGCCGAGCGAGCCGGAGTACACGGACGCCGCTTTGGTATCATTGGTGCCGGGCGACCGCAGCCACCAGTTGCCGTTGCCCTGCAAAATCGTGGAGTTGTTTATCTGACTCACCTCTGCCGCTGAAAGAGGCCATAGGGTTGCACCGGTTACAGAATCACCGGATATATTGTCTTCATTTTGATAGTTGCTACCTGCGCTTGCTTCCCCTGTTAATGTCCTTGTGGCAATCAATTCATTTTTCCAAGTCTCATCTGTTCCCGTATAATAATTTCCTATTTTTTCGGCCGCTGTTGTCGAACAATAGCTATTCATCTGAGATTCAAGATTAGAATCTTTGTAGGTATTACTACTTCCACTGAAAATAACATTTGCACCCCAGTTATCCTTCGCCAGTAATACAAGCGTGGTTTCTCCTGCTTGCGTGGTAACAGCATCATTTGCTATCTGTACTCCCGTGGTGCCACTTGCAATCACATACCATTGCTTACCGGCATACTCAAGAATCTTTGCATCTGTTACCTTGTTATCATTATCTACGGTCGGTGCTAATGTCTCTGCCGCTGTCGCAGTTGCTTCGCCCTCTGCCAGAGAAAATGTCTTGCTTTCAGAATCAAACGTCACCTTGCTCAGGTCGAGTTTTAAAGCGGGGCGGACAGCATGCTCGAGGTTGACAGTGTCGCCGTAATCTAACGCCTTGCCGCCGCTCACGCACGCCGCATAAACATCAATGAGGCCGGGCGAGCGGAGCCACCATGTATCTGCTGCTCCTGACTTCTTTGTAGGGCTTAAAGCATTTGCCTCTGCATAGCTCAAAAGATACGGCACAGCTCCTGATATATTATCAGGATTCCCTGTGACTTTTCCACTTATATCTGCAAGTGCATCCTTGATTCCGGCAAGTGGCTGATTCTCGCCTGTTAAGCCCTCCACATATGTCTTTATCTCAGAGCTTGCATAAGCATTCCCCTTTTCGTAATTAGAATTGAACGGTTTATTTTCGAATGACTGTTTTGAAAGCAGTGTTACAGTTTTGTCTGTACTGTCATAGCCTATTACATACCAGTCAACGATAGTATCACCTATATTAACCCCTTCTATCTGTACCGTTGTGTCACCTGTTTTTAATGCCTCGTAGCCCGTATAATCAGACGCCGGACTATAGGTTGTGCCATCAGCCAGCGCTGTCAGACTCATCCCCGGCATCAGCCCGACAACCATCGCCAGCGTGAGCAAAAAGCTCAGCAGCTTCTTTCCTAATTTTTTTCGTTTTTTCTTCATGTGAAATCCTCCTGAAATTATTTTTTGATATCATCGCGTATAAGCTACGAATTGCTCCGCGCTTCGCGCTTTCGCAATTCTGCGGTCATTCGCATTCCGCACTATCGTGCTACATGCTCATATCCTTTGCCTTGTCTAATGAACAAATGCCCTTTCATGCAAGCATGAAGTGCCCTTGTTCATTGACAAGAGCTTATACGCACAAAAACCGCCTTACATGACAGGGCATAATACCCCGTCAGGTAAGACGGTTATCCATCACGAATATATGCTGTTTTATACGAAAAAAGGGCGCAGTTATACCTTGCTTGCTTGCTTGCTTGCTTGCTTGCTTGCTTGCTTGCTTGCTTGAGCGTATCGAATCTCGGCATACTTGTCAACCCCTTCCATCAATAATCTGAGAAGAACCGAAGTTCTCTCCTCATGTATCGGTCTGCCAGTGCGGATTCTTTAACCTGCGCAGGGCATAAGATACATATATATTATAACAAAATCTGGCGTTGGGCGCAAAGAAAATATGATGAAATATTAAAAAAAGCGGGCAGCCACACCACCATTTTCATAATGACATGCTGCCCTGAGTCATCTTCGAGCTGTAGCCTTCAAGGAACTGCATGTAGATGTGTCGCACCACATCTGCCTCGGCGGGTACGATTTATGAACCAAATCAGATTAGTAATCTGATTTTTTACCTATATGATTGGCTGCACCTTGAGTACTTATAGGTAAATCACAGATTATTTAAGGCTGTTTATTGCTGATTTTACCTATATGATTAGTAGCACCTTGAGTATATCGTCATGCGAAACAGGAAGAAAAAAGAATATCCTGTGATACTTGCATTCATGCAAAAATATCACAGGATATCCTTTTTTACGTAGTTTGCTTTAGTAGAATATACATTTATGAGCTTAGTACTCCTATTGCATCCGTTTTCAAATACTTCAACTATTAACGCCACATAAATTGTCACTCTGCAAGGCATCCCGAACGAGTCGTATCGTAGATACGGCGAGTGAGATAGGCAGAGCAGATGTCAATTTAGGCAAGTTATATGGTCGATTTATTTGGAGACGGCTGCACTAGATGTTCAATAAGTGCAAACATGCTATGCGCATACCTTTGCTAATAGCCAGCCTCTTACATACCATGCTCTATAATCGACACCTGCTTAGATAAAGCATAATTTATGCTGTTTCATCTTTTTTCTTTCCTATGTGCTTCTTGAAGAAGTACCACATCGGACCTGTGATGCATATAGATGAATAAGCACCACATACGATACCTGCCATAAGTGTGAATGTAAATTCTTTAAGTGCAGGTACACCCATGATAAAGAGTACAAGAACCATAATGAAAGTTGTAAGAGAAGTATAGATACTTCTTGTAAGAGTCTGTGCTATACTTGTGTTTACAATCTCATCAAGTTCAACATTTCTGTCCATAATCTTCATATTTTCACGAATACGGTCAAATATGATGATAGTTGCGTTGATTGAGTAACCAACGATAGTAAGCATACATGCTATAAAGGTGTTACCTACAGAAAGTCTTGCTACAGCGTAGATGGCAAATACAACCATAACATCATGGATAAGGGCAAGTACTGCAGATGCACCGAATCTTATATCTGAGAATCTGATTGCTATATAGATAAGCATAAGAACTGATGCAATGATGATAGCTATAACAGCATCTTTCTTCATCTCACCACTTATAGTCGAGCTTATACTCTGCTCACTGATTTCGGATACCTCAAATTTATCCTTAATGGCTTTTTCAAAGTCAGTTGCCTGTTCTTCTGTAAGCTCAGCAGTCTTAAAAATAACCTGATTAGAATCTTCAACTGTCTGTATCTGGATGCTTCCGGCCGAGATGCCTGTAGCTTCCGTAATTACAGGAACTACCTCTGATTCAGCCTTAGCAAGATCATAAATCTCGTCACCCTCAAATGTAACGGTCGTTGAAGTACCACCTGTGAACTCAAGGGCATAATTAAGGATTGAACCCTTTCTTGACTTATTGACAGGAAGGAAGATAAGTCCTCCGATTATTACAATAAGTGAGATTACTATGCATACTCTTGAAATCTTAATATAATTAACCTTCTTAGGTGGCTTGGCTGAACCATATAACTTCTTGCTTGTAATTCCAAGGTCAACCGCAATCTTGAGAAGAAGTTTTGTGATGACAATTGCAGTAAACATTGAAAGGATTATACCTATCATAAGTGTAGTAGCAAAGCCTTTTATACTACCTGTACCGAGCATCATAAGAACAAATGCTGCGATAAGAGTTGTAATGTTACCGTCAAGGATAGCTGAAAGAGCCTTATGGAATCCGGCATCAACCGCATTTCTGACACCCTTATCTGCTGCTATCTCTTCTCTGATACGTGTAAATATGATAACGTTTGCATCAACCGCCATACCGATTGAAAGTATGATACCTGCTATACCCGGAAGTGTAAGTGTTATGGTTCTTACACTGAGTACAAGAAGCATAAGAACTATATATGATACAAGTGCAACCGAAGCAAGGAAACCCGGTACAAGATAAAGTACAATCATAAGAAGACATACAAGTCCAAAACCGATTGCTCCTGCGATAAGACTTGTTGAAATAGCCTCACGACCAAGCTTTGCACCTACGATATTGTACTGAAGCTGAGTAAGTTCAAGAGGAAGTGCACCAATTTTGATAGTTGATGCAAGTTTCTCTGCCTCATCATAATCAGCCATACCATCTATAACAGCACTGCCACCTGTAATAGCCGTTTTTACACGTGGAGCGCTTGCTACTGCTCCATCATATATAATGTATATGATACTTCCTACATTTGCGGAAGTAATATCTGCAAATTTTTGAGCTCCTTCGTCCGTAAACTGAAGCTGAACAAGATATTCTCTAAGACCTGTAGTATCATTGGTATCTGTAGCCGGTGCGGCTTCCTTTACGTCAGAACCGGTAAGAGCAGCCTCATACTCCTGTCCCTGCGACCACAAAGTATAATTTGCTTCATCAAGGAATAAGAGTTGTCCGGGTTGACCGAGCTCATCAAGTATATCATGAGCATCATACTTGGATGTATCTACAGGAATTTCAACAGTAATTCTGTCGTCGCCTTCCTTATAAACTTCACCCTCGCTGCTATACTCATCAACTCTTCGCTGGAGCTTGTCTATAGTTGCATCAATCTCTTCATCGGAAGGCTTCTCATCAACTATCTCATAAGTAACACTAAGTCCTCCCTGAAGGTCAAGTCCCAAAGGTATATCCTTTGCCTTGCCTGTTTCTTCCTTTCCTACACCCGCTATAGCCATATATATAGCACCTGCAAGCAATAGTAAGAACACCAACAGCTTAATTACAGCATCCTTTTTAGCTTTCTTCATCTTTAATCTCCTCTTCTAAATCGGCCAAAGCAGCCTTTATCATAATTGCACATTCGACACGCTTTTGCTGCATCTTACAGCCGATGTCATATGTATCAAGTATACCGCCACTATAAAGGTAAGAATTTGCGGCACATCCGCCACTGCAGTAAAATCTTGCAAAACAATCCTTACATTTATCTTTGGCATATACATTACAAAGCTTGAATTCATTTACAACTTCAGTATTATCTATTCCGTCAAATACGGTTCCAAGCTTAAAACCATCTATACCTACAAACTGATGACAGGGATAAAGTTCTCCCTGCGGTGTAACCGCCAGGTACTCCGTTCCCGAGCCACAGCCTGAAAGTCTCTTATAAACACACGGTCCGCCATTTAAGTCAAGCATATAATGGAAAAATGTAACAGGCTTTTTCTTCTTATATCTATCTATGATATCCAAAGCAAGCTTGTCGTATTCTTCAAATATCTTAGGCAAATCTTCCTCCCTTATGGAGTAGTCCTCCGTAGGAGCTGCAACGACCGGCTCTATGGATATCTCATCAAAGCCAAGATCAGCCATCTCTTTGAAGTCTTCAAAGAAATCAAGATTATTTCTTGTAAATGTTCCCCTTACATAATAACTTTTATCTCCGCGTTTATCGACAAATTTTTTAAACTTCGGAACTATTATGTCATAGCTGCCCTTTCCATTTCTGGTAGGTCGCATAAGGTCGTTGATACACTTACGTCCGTCTAAACTAAGCACAACATTGGATATTTCCCTGTTGCAAAATTCTATCACATCATCATCTATAAGGACTCCGTTTGTAGTAAGTGTAAATCTGAAATTCTTGTTGAACTCCTTTTCTTTACTTCGACCGTATTCGACAATCTTCTTTACTACGTCGAAGTTCATAAGCGGCTCTCCGCCAAAGAAGTCTACCTCAAGATTAACTCTGTTACCGGAATTTTCTATGAGAAAGTCAATCGCCTTTTTTCCAACTTCGAGACTCATAAGCTCACGCTTTTGTCCATGATACTCTCCTTCATCTGCAAAGCAGTACTTACATGCAAGGTTACAATCATGTGCTATGTGAAGACACAAGGCTTTGACCACTGTTTTTCGTTTTTTAAAATCAATTATAACATCCTTATATACATCTTCCGTAAAAAGCTGTCCGCTTTCTTTAAGTTCCTCTATATCAGAGTATGCTTCATAGATGTCATATTCGGTATACTTATCACCGTACTTTTCCATGATTGCTTTAGCTATAGACTTTCTGTCTTTTTTTTCATACATAGCAATCATATCATACACGAGCTCGTCCACCACGTGTACCGAACCACTGCACACATCAAGAACGATATAGTATCCGTTGTTGATATACTGATAAACCATCTGTGGTACTCCTAACCATATATTTGCTCTTTAAATAACGCAACTAAAGAGGACTATCCAAGATAATCCCCTTTAGTTAGCGCAAAAACCTTTAAATAAATCAAAATATTCAAATGAATCTGCACCAGGATAATATGTATTATCTTTTCAATTATTTATTCTCACAACTCTGGTTACCAACTGTACAAGAAGTCTTGCAAGCTGACTGGCATGAAGTCTGGCACTCGCCACAACCACCTTTTACTACAGTGCTGTTTAAAGTCTTATCTGTTAAAGTCTTAATTCTCTTCATCGTTATATCCTCCTAAGTTTTTCTGTTATCATTACCCGGCTTTATTTGCATGAAACCATCTTGCAAATTCGCCTTTTGAGCTTTCCGTTTTTGCTTTGCAAAACATATGCAAGCAGATTTACCACGAAAAGTAAGTATACGCTTTGCTTGTGCTTTCTTTACGTGCATGCAAATAATTATAACATAACTTTTTTATAAAGAAAAGCTATTTTTTTAGCTAATCATTCCGCCCAAGGTTCCGCCGCAAAGGCACAAAATAATTGTACTGAGTCCTTTTGCTGCGATAACATTTTCCCCATGTGACATAAGAAGGGACGCGATAAGTATAACTCCCACGTACATCGCTCCAAGTAAAAGCCCCCATATATATTTTTTTTCTTTCATACTTTTGCCTATAACTATACCGCCTATAGCACTTGAAATTATATAAGTAAGTGTTATGGCAACATTTACCTTGTTCTCGTCAAGACCAAGCTTATACATAAGAAATGCTATACCAAGCAAAAGTATACCGGTAACAAGATAAGAAATTATGAGAGCTCTTAAAACATTTACAAGTCTGCCTGCAACAGTCATATAAGCCACCTCCGTTTATATTAATTTACTAAAATTAATATATGCGTGAGGAAAAAAGTTTATGCCGGGACTGTCCGATATTTACTTATTAATATTTTATTATTTCACTTTTTAATACGTTGCATTTTTACTAAACTGCGGTTATCTCTCCCGCCCTCTTCAAAACTGTCTTGGTCACGATTGGTCCAAGTAGCTCATATATTACAACTCCGCACAATACGATTGTTTTTATCTTTCCACCATAATCAGGAAGTGTCGCCGCTGCCGATGATGCAAGACCGATTGCAACACCCTCCTGCGGAATGAGTGTAAGGCCAAGCCATTTAATAACAGGCTTAGGCGCCTTGGTAATTCTTGCGCCAAATGATGCGCCAATGTACTTACCTATAACTCTTCCTATAACGTAAATCGAGCCAACCGCTCCGACTGCTGTTATAACCGTTACATCCAACGATGCACCTGATATTATGAAAAACATCATATATATAGGCGGTGTAATTCTGTCGGCCGGTTCATATATCTTGTCGCTGAATTTTGACAGATTTACAAATGTAGTCGAAAGCATCATGCAGGCAAGAAGTGAAGAAAAACCTACTTCATCCGATACACCCAGACATACAAATATCATCATTATCGTTACTGCAAGTCTGTTGCCTCTGCCGGTATAGAGTTTAACAAGTAATGTCATAATTATACCAAGTATTATGCCGAAAGCTATACCTCCGAGAAGTTCTATACACGGTTCAAGCATAAGTCTTGCAAACGAAACCTTGCCATGTGCTCTTATAACATTGGCAACGGCCATGGAAATACCAAATGCCATAAGCGCAACTGCATCATCCAGAGCAACCACCGGCAAGAGCGTCTGTGTCACAGGACCCTTAGCCTTGTACTGTTTCACTATCATAAGTGTAGATGCCGCTGCCGTAGCTGAGGCTATAGCCCCCATCGCAAGTGCAAAGGTTACATCAAATCCACACAAAAGCATGACTGTATCTACAACTACAACTGCACCAAGTCCCTCTGTGATTCCTATAACTATAGGTGCCTTTCCTATCTTCTTTAAAAAAGAAATCTTAAATTCTGCTCCTATGGAAAATGCTATAAAACCAAGAGCAACCTCGGATATTATAGACACGCTGTCCAAAAAATCCTGCGATAAAAGGCTGATACAATGCGGTCCTATAAGAAGGCCGATAACCAGATAGCCTGTTACATTGGGTAATTTTATTTTTTTAACTATTTTTCCTGCGATAAGTGCCGCAAAAAGCATAATCGCAATATTGGTAAGTGTATTAAGCTTCATTTTTATGCACCAAGTCCTTCTACAAATAATACCGGTACAGCAAACATGATACCTGTGTTTGGTTCGTCAAGTCCGACAACTTCTCTTATAACGCCCTTAGCTATCTCCAGCTCGGCATCGTCCATGACAAAGAGCATAGTTTTGACTGTTTCGTGCTCATCATCATCTGCAAGTATCGACTTAAGCATACTGAACATAGGCAGGTCGTCCATTTTTTCTATAATACTTGCCATACCTACGCCATCAAGTATGGTGCCGCCATGAACCCCTTTTTCAGCAAGTTCCTTGCAGAGTTCGTTTACCAGATTGGCTTTTTTTAAAATTACAAATAAAAGATTCATAACATTTCCTTTCTTTTTTCGCTTGCATACCGAATACAATCTACTTTCGGGTTTTTTGGATATTCTAATATGATTAATTCCATCGCAGGCACGCTCTCGCTACTCTCAAACGCAGCGGTACTAAGCTCTTTGTATGCCAATTATAATTGGCATACAAAGGGCTAAGTGCCGGCGTTTTCAAAGTACCTGCTTATGGACTTATCATATTCGAATATCCGTAAACTTTTAGGACAGTATTCGGTATGCAACCTCTATAAATTCAATTATTTTATATACTATATAATTTAAATTAAATCACATATACTTTTAATATTTTCATACACCTGTTTTGCATATTGTTCAGTGATGTCGTTGGGTTGTATGAGGTCGATTACCATAACAGGATACATACCGGCACGACCGGCTGACACTATACCGTTTATGGAGTCTTCAACCGCTATCGCCTTAGACGGCTCTACACCAAGTGCCTTACATGCCTTTAAATAAATATCCGGATCCGGTTTGCTGTGTTCCACCATATCGCCATAGATAAATTTATCAAAATATTTATTCACATCTCTTGAAGCAAGATATCTTTTCGCACGTTCCTCCATAGTAGATGTGGCAAGCGCTGTTTTTATGTTGTGTTCCTTTAAGTATTCAAGGGTATCAAGTGCTCCGTCCTTCATCTCAACGCCATTTTCATATACATACTTTTCAAAGTTTTCCATGACTCTGTCACGAAACTCAAGGTATTCTATGTCACGTCCGACTATCGTCTCAAATCTCGGCTTATTGTCAAATTTTGTACCACCGGCAATCGCCTCACAGGCTTTTGTCATTATGTCTGAAGGCACACCTCTCTTGGCACCCTCCTCCATATAAAATCTCCGATACAGCTTTTCGGTATCAAAGATTACTCCGTCCATATCAAAAACTACTGCTTGAAACATTTAATCTTCTCCTAATGTATTTGTTGAAATATTCCATTTTCCATCCTTTTTTGTTCCTTCACGTTTAAGTAACCCTTTATTTTTTAATACGGATATATATCTATCAACCGTTGATTTTGGTATTTTTGTTTTTTCAGCAATTTGGGTAATAGTAATATAATTATTATTATAAATTTCAATAATTATTTTTTCTGCTTTTTTTCTTGTCATACGATTAAAGTATTCCGCTATTCTATTCAAAACCTCATTTTCTGAATTCAAAACCTCATTTTCTGAATTTAAAACCTCATTTTCTGAATTTAAAACCTCATTTTTTGATTCCAAAACCTCATTTTTCGTTTTATCAGGCTCATTTTTTGATTTCAAAACCTCATTTTTTGATTTCAAAACCTCATTTTTCAACTCATCAGGCTCATTTTCTGAATTTAAAACCTCATTTTCTGTGTTATCAGGCTCATTTTCTTTTTTAAATTCTTCATGTATAAAAATTCTGCTGATAAAATAAGAATGGTCATCATCCGTCTCAAATTCAGGCATAGGAGAACCGTTATCTCTTATTGCATCAATAATCTTTTTGAATCCGGTATTTCTACCTTCGGTTAAATGTAATTCCTTCAAAAATTCTCCAATCCGCCTATTTCGATATCTTCTATTAGTCACCTTGTAACTCTTTAGTTGTTCTTTTGTAACCGACCTTACAGGACCCGGGAAACTCAATATTTCTATTTTTTCATCATCAATCCTGACCTCAATCGGTTCACGCTCATCATACGCTTTGTGATAAACAGCATTTGCAAGTGCTTCTTCTACGGCAGCATATGGATAATTATAAATGTGATCGGCCTCAGCCCTGTCAGAATGCTTAATTATTTTTCTTTTTATGTATGAATTTTTTATATATCTAAGTGCATCCCTCAACTGCTGATCTATAGGTCCTTTAAAGGTTTGTTCATCTATCACATCACCACCAAGACCATTTGGAAATGCTACAACATCAATCTGTGCATACGGAAAAAATTTATCCGGTTCATCAGAGAAAAACATCAAACCAACATTTTTAGGTTTTTGGTATTCCGGCATATTGCTTGCAATACCCATATCATTACAAATTTCCAAAAGAGTTCTATTGTCAAAATCTTTTATCATCCCGCTATTAACTGTGGTCAGATATTGCCTTATAAGATTAATATTAAGATTTGAAACTTCCGCATCATGATTAATCCGATCATCAAATGGTATTTTATTTGATAAAGTATATAACTCATTCAATTCATCATGCGATGGTTTTACTGTACTTGACATCTTCCTGATAAAAAATGTTTTTTCTTTCGTTGGTTTCGCTTTTCCTTTTTCATATGTAAAGTCTGTTGGACTACTATAAGGTCTTACATCTCCACCGGCAGCCCAAATTACAATCAACATTTTATCTTGAAACTCAATAGGAGCAACGACCGGCAGATAATGTGGCGTAATCATGTTACACTTATTTAGTAAATCCTTCATAACGTCATCAACTTTATTAACAGGGATACCTTTTACAGGCAGAATCGGTCTTCCATTATCCTCTTCAACGCCTATTATAATATATCCTCCACCCCAATTGTCTATATCATTTGCAAATGCACAAATAGTTTTCAAAGACTCTTCCGGTTTCCAAGATGCCTTAAATTCAATTCTTGCCCATTCTACAACATTGCCTTTAAGTAGTGTATTAATATTGGTAGGAAGTCCCATTTATATCCACACTCCTTTACAAAAATCGGAGGACTAAGAAATCTTAATCCTCCGATTAACTTATACCATAATTTGTATTTTGTCAATTAGTCTTCATTTCTTCTCTTGAGAATGAAGAAGATAAATCCACCTACTGCAAGTACGGCTGCTACAACTATAGCCCATAACCACCAGTGGCTTGCTGCCTTTTCAACTGCATTTGAAACAGCAGTTGCAACGCTCTCCTCGCCAAAGGTAAACTTTATGGTCTGAGAAGCTTCGTTGCCGGCCTCATCTGTAGCCTTCATATAAAGCTCATATTCACCCTTATCCGTAACATCAAATGTTGCCACGTTATTCTTAACAGTGATTACCTTATCATTTAACTTAACCTCATCGAGAGTATCCTCATCAAGCTGTAAGGATACCTCTATGTTGTAGTTGTCATTTCTTATCTCACCATCTTCAACACCGGTTACGATAAATATAGGTTCCTTGGTATCAAGTACAAATGTCGCACTCTTTTCCGACTTGTGTCCAAGCTCATCTTCAGCTGTGATAAGAAGTGTATATGAACCATCCTCAATATCGGCCATGCCATCGTACTCACTACCATTTAAGTACATACGAACCTGACATACGGTAAGGTCTGATACAAGTTCGTCAAGATTGATATCAAGTCCCAACTCCTCAAATGTCTTGGCATTGAAAGTCTTTCCATCATACTTTGATAAATCTCCGATAACCGGTTTAGACGTATCTATCGTAAAGTGTACGCTGTTTGAAGTTACATTTCCCGCGATATCGGTTGCAGTCAATGTTATATCATATATTCCTTCTTCGCTAAATGTATCATTTATGGTCGTAGGATTGGCAGTTGCTGCAAACGGTGAGAAGGAAAGCGCGGTCTTCTTGCCGGCGGCATCTGTTCTGGTACCCTGTATGGAAACCTTCTTGCTTGCATAAAACTCATCTTTTATTATTGCAGATATACTTACTGCACCATCTGTTGAATCATAATTATTGACTCCTGAAAGTGTTATCTCAGGTTTATTGACATCCACTGTAATCTTCTGGCTTGCAGTAGCTGTATGACCAACCTTGTCGTCAGCAGTGAATTCAAATCTGTATATACCTGACTCTCTCAAAAGCTCTGACAATGAGTAAGCTCTCTGTGTAGGCGAGATAGTGAGTGTTTTATAAAGTGCCTCATCCACACCATCACCGGCCTTACGATATATCTCTACTGTTCCCTTTGCATCTGACCAGAATGCTTCTGTTATATTGAAGCTTACCGAGGTTGCGCTTGAAGCAGTTCCTCCGTTTGCACCTGTTATAGTAAGCTGTGGAGCAGTAGTATCAACTCTGAAGCTTATAGTCCTTGTCGGTCCCTGATTGTTAGCCTTATCTATAGCAAATATATTGACTACATAATCTGCCTCATCCGCAAATGAGAATGTCCTCTCACCTGTAGGAAGAAACTCTGATGTAGAAGTTGCAGTATCAGGTACAGTCTTAATAATCTGAACTCTTAAATCCCCAGCATCCTCATTTGTATCTGAAACTGAAGCTGTAAGAGTAAGAGGTCCGGTAAGATTTAAAGTACCCCTGCTCTCATTGTATACCTGACCACCATTTACAAGAAGTGAAACTGTAGGTACAGTCTTATCGATTATAAATGTTACCTGCTTAGCCTCTGCTGCAGTTCCGGCTTTATCATTTCCTGTTACTCTTATATCATGTAAGCCCTCTGATGAAAGCGTTACATCCGCATAATAAATATCATTTCCTACCTGCCAGTTGGCATTTATGGCTGAACCATTATCTGTTACAGTCATAGCTGAAGGATTGAAGTTATTGTCCTTACATGTAAGTCTTACAACTACGTCTGTGTTGTAATATCCGTTATTCTTGCCTGTCGTACCGCTTATTATGCTTGCGCCAAGTACTGGAACTGTGTTATCTACAACAAATGATGTGGAAGAAACATTTGATGTTCTTTCAGATTTATCTCTTGCAGATACGCTTACCGTATACTTACCATCCTTGAGTTCCTTACTTCCAAGGAGTTGCTGTAATGTGTGATTTATTGCTTCTTCTGAGGCATCCTTTTCAACTGAAACCGGATATATAGCATATGCATCATCGTTATACTTAACTGTTACTGAATAATCCTTAACTGTAAGGTTATCTGTTATGGTTGATGTAAGCTGTGGATTACCTGCAATAATTTTTTCTTCTGATACTGATTCACCGTTTACCTTTATACCATCGACCTTAGGTGCAGTCTTATCTACCTTAACTGTTATCGAGTTAGGATAATTAACTGATGCAGTATCTATAGTATTGGTAGCTTTATCCTTTGCATCAAATACAATCTTTGTACCGGCTATTGACTTTGATTCCGGAATATCAACCGAGCCCGTCTTACTCTTAACTGATGATGATACATCGATGCTTGAAGCTGCGCCACCGTCTATAGCATAACTTGCACTTGTGAGGATAGACTCAGGGACATTAATAACATCCTCTCCTGATTTAAGTTCATAATTAAGGGTATATTCCTGATACCATTTATTTGTATCTAATGAAGAATTATTTACAACTACAGGTTGTGTTCTATCATAGAGTAAATCACCTATCGGAATATTTTTGGTATTAGGTGTAGGGCTTAACGAATCTTCAACATATATGCTCATACTGTTAAGCATCTCATTTATATTTGAGCTTGGAATACTAAATGTTACCTCATTAGTGCTATACAATCCTGTAGTAGAATCCTGATTATTGGTTAGACCGTCGACAGAATCATACTTTTTATATTCCTCTGTATTCTTTTTTAATACAATCTCATTAATAGGATATCCCGATCTAGCTTTAACTGTAACAGTAAACAATCCATTATATATTGGATTAGTTGCAAAAATAGAAGTCAAATCATCAACCGAATCAATTTCACCTGATATTGCTGTACCATTGTACTTAATTGACACAACGGACAAAGTTAAATCAGAATTTACCTCCTGAAGTTTAGGTAATTCAAAAGTGGTAACATTAAGAGCCTTATCTGTTGCAACAACCGTATGCTCCAACGCTGATGTCGTTCCTATATCAGTCATAGGTAATTCATAATAATAAATATCACCATCTGCTTTTGTTTCATAATTCTGTTTTGTTTCTGATCCTCTTTTGAACTCTACCTTATAAAAATTATCACCACTGGTCTCTGATCCATCTTTTACCTTAACTTTAAATCTAATTTTATCATATAGAACTTTATTGACCAGATACTTACCATTCTCTATCGTACTTTCCGGAACTGAATGCCAACCATTTGTATCGTGCACTTCAATTACTGTTTCATTCTCCGCTGGAGCACCTACAGAAGGCGCATATGTATCAAGCACAAAGGTGATTTCCTCAGATACATCTCCTACATTTCCGGCATTATCTGTAGGAGTAACTTTGACACTATACTCACCATCGACTTGATGATTTGAAAAGTCAACATTACTTCCTATTATTTTACCCAAATCTATTGAATAGCTATATGGTGAAGCTTCACCTTCTATAATATAATAATTCGGGGTAGAAGAACTACTTTTTTTCGTTTCTTCAAAAAACAACCCATTTTCCTTAATACCCGAATATTCCTCTGAAACGGTTCCGCTAATTAAAACATTTTTATCATCGTTAAGTTTTACATAGTTTATTCCACCAACTGTATTTTTCGATGAAACATCTATCGATACAATTGACGGTTTTTCTTTATCAACTTTTATAGTATAGCTTTCATTTTTTAAATTTCCTGCCATATCCTCAGTTGATATAACAACTGTATGCGTTCCGTTGCTGAATGATACATTTTGTGTATACTCAGAATTACTATTAGATGTAAAAGAACTGCAATCAACATCGGTATCTCCATCTTTAATACTAACTGATTTCAAATTTGATTCAGAATCACCTTCACCAGATTTAATCGTAAATGTAATATCTCCATCTGCTGCCCCATACCATTTATTTGAATCTAAATTATTACCATTAACTTTAGCAGTTACAGCCGGGTTGGTACCATCATATTTTATACTATTAGCAGTTTTTGTTACTGTGTTTGTTCCATCACTTACAGATACAGATTTATCAGAATAATATTTAGTTATTGCACCATTATCTCCAAAATTATAAGTATATGTAGAATACTTATATAACATAGATTGCTTATTATATACCGGTGCTCCTAATTCACTTTTTTTATCTTCTCCAAAAACAGTGAAACTTGTCAACTCACTTGGTGACGTTATATCTACTGTCATTGTAGACATTTTTCCCAAAGAATTGAACGAATTTGCATCGACATCTGTATCCCCAATTTTTGCGGTCATCATAACCCCCGTTGTTGTAAGCCAGTCAAATTGAGCAGTTGGCAGGTCTGTTGCTGCTGATGATTGTAAAGCATATTTCCCTTTAAATGCATTATTATTGCCGTATGTTTCATCAATTTTATATATACGACAATCGTCTTTATAGCCAGTCAAACCAAACGTTGAACTTAAATCTATTTTATTGTTTTCATAATCTGGTTCGTTCCCATCAACTGTACAAAATATTTTATCTAAATTAGTAATCGAATTTGGAACAACGATAAAGTAAGCGAAACATCTATTATCATTATTAGCTACCTTTATTCCAGATTCAACTCTTTGCCATCCACTTTCACCACCATATGTTGTAGATGTAGCATCACCATCTATATATGCCGCAAATACTTCTATTGTCCCTTCTCCTTCTGCTTTCGCCACATACTTTTTCTCAAAATGGAAATACAAAGTAGTGCCAACCATCACGACGGTGAGCAACAAAGCTATCATTTTATAAAGTAAACTTGTTTTCTTCCAAATTTCATTCATCCTTGATTTTCTCCTTTCTCTATAAGCTTTCCTCTGTATGAACTATTACAACTTCATATATTACTCTCTTATCTTCTTTTGAATCATTTATGTTATCGGCTGATAGAACGGTTGTGGCCTCCTCGCTCTTTTCGCCTGTCAATACGGTTGTTGCTTCTTCATCATCGGAAACTTTTAAGATGTCTGTTGCTTCTTCGTCCGTTGTTTCTTTTGCTCTTAGGACATCCGTTTCGTCATCCGAATCTGTTTCATCTTCATAATCCGGTGACTTAAGGACATCCGTTTCGCCATCAGCGTCGAAGTCGTCATCTGAATCTTCACTGTCAGGTGCTCTTAAGACATCCGTTTCACCATCCGGATCGAAGTCGTCATTGGAATCTTCACTATCCGGTGCTCTTAAGATATCTGTTTCGCCATCCGGATCAAACTCTTCATCTGAGCCTTGCGGCTTATCGTCTGATGCCTTACTGACAGTTTTACGTTTTGCACTTCCAAGTATTGTAGTTTCTTCTTCGCCTTTTGAGCTTCCAAGAACTGTAGTCTCTTCTTCGCCTTTTGAACCGCCGAGGACTGTAGTCTCTTCTTCACCTTTTGAACTGCCGGGTACAGTTTTATAGATGTCGTCCTCATCTCCCGGCCGGAGGATATCTGTTTCTCTTTCCTCAGGCTGTATGTGTTTTGATTCTGCGTTACTTGTTATCCTTGCTGTTTCTACTTCATTTGTAGCAGAATCTCTTATAGTAATCTTTCCTGTATTTTGATTATAGTATTTCTTCTGCTCCTGCTTCAATATCTTGCTGCTTTCGCTCTTTTCGGTTCCGCCCTTTTTATTTTTCTTTTCAGCTATCTCTCTTCGGGCATTTCTACCTGTCAAATCCCCTATTACCTTAGGGATTTTAAATACTACAAACAATACTATACTGACTATCAGAAATATTATGGCGAGTGTCATGCCGCCATAAAAGCATATATTGTAAATATCTTTCATAGCTATCACTCTCCCATCTCTTTATTATCATCTGCTGCATTTTCGTCTGCAACATCATTATCGTTTTCTTCAAGGTCTTCGGCATCTTCTTCGTCTTGTTTTTTCAAACTTCCGTTTGCAAGAGAAGACACTGTTTCCTTACGTTTTTTCCATGTCTTGTTACTGTCTATCGAAGGAACCTTTGAGCCTTCGTCATATACTGCGATTAAATCCGCCAGTTTATCTGAACATTGGTCTGACCAGTATGCAGGGTCCTGATTGACGGATTCACATACAGTGTAAATGTAATCAAGATGCTCCGCATATACTTTATTGCTAAGTACATTTCCGGTTCCGAGCACACCCTCAAGTTCTTTATACAGCTTAACGGCATTGTCATACTCACCCATCTGTGCATAGCAGTATGCTTTTTTCATCATCTTATTGTAATAGCTTGTGTTAAATATGTTGTCGTTTTCTCCACCGTAGCCAATCTCGCCATTTTCCTCAACCTTTATATCGAGAATCGTAAGATAGTCATCACAATATGCTATAACTTCGTCATAATATGTATGTATCTCAGATTCATTTTCACTTGTCTTGGCAAGCTGCTCATATATAACCGAAAGATTATCATAATATGCATAATAATAATCGTTGGTATTAAGCTTTGTTCCGGTATATTCATCCAAATCCTCAACAGCCTGCGTCATTATCGTCTCAGCCTGCTTGGCAACGCCTTCCGTGTTGATATAGGTTGCATATATCTGACCTATAGTTTTGTAATTAATGAATTTGTTTTCGTTCTGATTTGTATATTCGCGCTGATTATACTCCGCAAATTCATTTATCTTATCTAAAAGCTCATCTATATTTACCGATGTACTCGAAAGGATAAGGGATACAGAGCCATAATATTCTGCAAGGTCTCCATAGTTTTTATCTTTCTTGTCTATCATATTGAAATATTTGGTTGCCGTCTTGTAATCATTTAATTCGTCAAAATATGTAATAGCCATCTTGTACAGGACTTCGTCATTTTTATCGACATTTGCATATCCGGACTTTATACGGTTGGCTACAACATTTAAACCTGTCTGAAGGTCTAATGGTGTCGTTCCGTCTTCTTTTATCTCACGCGAAGCATCTATATAAGTCTGTATATATTTATCATACGCCTCCGCATCCGAACCATCAAGTTCAAATGCTTTTTTATATTCTTCAACTGCACTTGCATAATCTTCTTCAACCTTATAATCATTACCGGCTTCTATATATGCATTGTAATTTTCCATCTTGATTTTTTTCAATCCGGAATATCCGACTATAGATGTTATAGCCGCCGCTATAGTAAGAATCGAGGTTGTTATAAACAATCCAAGTTTTCTCTTGTTTTTCTTTTTATATGAATCGTCAAGTTCTGTATAATGTTCCAGATCATATATGAGCTCCGAACAGTTCTGATATCTTTTTGCCGGATTGTCTTCGGTACATTTAAGAAGTATCTTTTCAAGTCCGGACGAAAGCATCGGATTCATCTCTCTTATAGGATGTACACCGTATGGAGGATCACATGGGTTATTGCCTGTGACCATATGATATAAAGTTGCTCCCAGATTGTATATATCCGTTCTGGCATCGGTATTGTATATGCCTCGTCCCTGTTTATCACCAAACTGCTCCGGTGCGGCGTATCCTCTGGTACCGAGTGCTGTGGTATCTGCATTATTTTCCACGTCATACTCTTTGGCTGTACCGAAATCTATAAGTTTCACTCCACCTTCAGGTTTTATCATAACATTTGAAGGTTTCATATCTCTGTATATAACCGGCGGGTTCATATTGTGCAGATAATCAAGTGCACCTGCAAGCTGTATACCCCACTCAACTACAAGTTCCTGTGGCTGAGCACCTTCTTTTTTCAATCTTTCGCTTATGGTTTCACCCTCGATGAAGTCCATTACCACGTATATTGTATTGTTTTGATTGATTATATCAACAATTCGAGGAAGTACCGGGTGGTCAACATTTTTTAATATATTGGCCTCTCGTTCAAGACCTTTAAGCAGTGTCTTTGCAGATTTTGAACCGTCATTTTTAATCTCTTTTACAGCCCACTGCTTATTGAGTCGGTTATCTCTCGCAAGATATACGATTGACATACCGCCACGGCCTACTTCTTTCCATATTTCATATTTACCGTCTAAAACAGTACCTTCTTTAGTCATAACATTTCCTTCCCATACCTTTTATATAACTTATGAATCTTAAACCGATTTAATAAGTCCTACCGTTATATTATCAGTTTCTCTTCTCTGTTTCACAAGCTCTGTAAGATATATACAGCCATCTTTCATACTTTCTTCATCAGAAGTATTATTCGGCCCGGTTTTATTAATCATTTCTTCTTCGCTTATCTGATGTCTGAAGCCATCCGAACATACCATATACACTGTATGTGGCATAACAACGCCTGTTGAAAACTCCGGTTCTACAATTTCAGAAGCTCCTACACATTGAAGCAATACACTTCTACGCGGATCTGTTTTTGACTGTTCTATCGTCATGCGGCCTGCTGCTATTTCTCTTGCAATAAATGTCTGGTCATTGGTAAGGAGATAGATATTATCTCCCGTAATCTGATAAATTCTACTGTCTCCAACATGAACTATATAATATCTTCCTTTATATAAAAGTATCGCAGATATAGTGGTTCCAAGCTGTAAATTGTGTTCCTTTCCAAACTCTCCGAGATTTTTATTCTGTGTCTGGATTATCTGATTCCACTCATCATTAATATTTGATGTATCGTACTCTCCATCCTTTACAGCATCCATAAATGTTCTGTCAAACCAGTTCATAAACGCAAGTATAACTTCCTTACTTGCAAGCTCTCCCTTGGAAAGTCCTCCCATACCGTCACATACTATTCCAAATGCAGCCTGTCCCTGATTCGTTTCTACTATCTTTATTCCAAGCGAATCCTGATTAGTCTTTTTGGTTAATCCTACATCCGTATGATAAGCCGCTATATAATTCATGCTTTATCTCCTCATAATCTGTTTTTTTTTTGACTTTTTTTCGTTAATATATAAAAACACGTCCAGCCGGACCGCAAAATCGCAATCCGGCTATGGCTTTATTATTCTTTTCTAAGCAGGAAGGTAAATTCTTCATCTCCCATTTTGACAGTTGTCTTGTTTTTAAGAAGAACTTCTTTACCGGGTTCGAGTTCCACGCCATCAAGGTATGTATGATTGGTAGAATTGTTATCCTTGATATAATTCACCCCGTTCTTCTGTACAATTATGCAATGCACCCTGCTTACAGCAGTATTGTCGGTTATGGTATAATCAGCCTTTGATTCTGATTTTCCTATAGAAAATTCAGACTTGGTAATGTTTATTATCTCTCCTGTTTTCACTCTCACAAGGTGAGGTACAGGTTTTTCATTGAGCTGACCTACCAAACCACCCATCATCTGAGGCCCCTCAGTTTTTGGTTCCTGCTGTGTCCGCATCTGCTGATTTGGCATCTGCGGTTGTCCCATCATCGGCGGTACTCCCGGCTTTGGTGGTTGCTGTGCCGGTGCCTGCTGGTTTGGCGCCTGCTGTGTCGGCATCTGCGGCTGTCCCATCATTGGCGGTACTCCCGGCTTTGGTGGTTGCTGTGCCGGCGCCTGCTGTGTCGGCATCTGTGGTTGTCCCATCATTGGCGGTACTCCCATCATAGGTGGTACTCCCGGCTTCGGTGCCTGCTGGTTTGGTACCTGCGGCTGTCCCATCATTGGCGGTACTCCCGGCTTTGGCGCCTGCTGGTTTGGTGCCTGCGGCTGTCCCATCATTGGCGGTACTCCCGGCTTTGGCGGCTGCTGGTTTGGTATCTGCGGCTGTCCCATCATAGGTGGTACTCCCGGCTTCGGTGCCTGCTGGTTTGGTATCTGCGGCTGTCCCATCATTGGCGGCACTCCCGGCTTTGGTGCCTGCTGGTTCGGCATCTGCGGCTGTCCCATCATTGGCGGTACTCCCGGCTTTGGCGGCTGCTGGTTTGGTGCCTGCTGTGTCTGCGCCTGTGGATTAGCTGCCTGTGGATTTGGCATCTGTCCCATCATAGGTGGCACAGCTTTAGTTTCCGGCACATCTTCGGAAACCGATTTTCCTTCCAATTTTTCTTCCGATTTTTCTTCCGGTTCGTCTTTAGATTCTATTTCCGGTTCTTCCTTAGCTTCAACTATAGCCTCTCCTTCAGATAACTCCTTAGATTCAATTTTTTCCTCAATAACGGATTTTTCTTCTAATTCAGTTTTTTCACCAACTACCGGCTCGTCTTTTTTATCTTCTACCGATTCAGCCTTTGATTCTTCTGTCATCTCTGTCTTAACTCCCATAGGTGGCTGTCCCATCATTGGCGGTACTCCCGGCTTTGGTGCCTGCTGGTTCGGTGCCTGCTGTGTCTGTGCCTGTGGATTTGGTGTCTGCTGATTTGGCATCTGACCCATCATAGGTGGCTGTCCCGGCATAGGCGGTACTCCCGGCTTTGGTGCCTGCTGGTTCGGTGCCTGTTGGTTTTGCATCTGACCCATCATAGGTGGTTGTCCCGGCATAGGCGGTACTCCCGGCTTTGGTGCCTGCTGTGTCTGTGCCTGTGGAGTTGGTGTCTGCTGATTTGGCATCTGACCCATCATAGGTGGTTGTCCCGGCATAGGCGGTACTCCCGGCTTCGGTGCCTGCTGTGTCGGTGCCTGCTGGTTCGGCATCTGGCTCATCATAGGTGGTTGTCCCGGTCTTCCAAATGGCGGCTGCTGCCCAGGCATCTGCTGATTTGGCATCTGACCCATCATCGGCGGTTGTCCCGGTCTTCCAAATGGTGGCTGCTGACCAGGCATCTGCTGATTTGGCATCTGGCCCATCATCGGCGGCTGTCCAGGTCTTCCAAATGGTGGTTGCTGTCCAGGCATCTGCTGATTCATCATAGGTCTCTGATTTGGCATCTGCTGATTTGGCATCTGTCCCATCATCGGCGGTTGTCCCGGCATCTGAGGTCTGGCGTTTTGCATATTGTTCATAACTCCAAGTCTGTTAACTTTTACGGACTTAGCCTGACCTGACTCTCCACCTGCATCAACACTTGTAAGTCCTTTTTCCTTACTTATATAAAGTCCCATTTTTTCAAGTTCATCATCTATATAGTTTTTAAGTTTAAGAGTTGAAAAATCTTTTGAATTGATAATTGTAAGAAGTTTTGCTACATAATTATCCATATCTATCTCGTCAAAGGACATTCTTGAGACAACTGTTCTGAAAAACTCAGGTATCTCAGATAATGCAATTGCTTCCTGCTTTACAGGAACCAATACACATTTAACTCTCAACGTTTCTTCATTTACATATATGTAATTAAAATCCTTAACCACATAACTTACCGGTATCCCCTGTGCTCCCATATCAAACACAGCCACAAGCTCACCCAAAAGGCATAACACTTCCCTTTTTTGCAAAGTCTTTGATAAAAGCATTTCAAGGCTAAAATTATCTCTGACATAAGTAGTGATAATTCTCTTTCCGTCCCTGTTATCAAACTGAAACGGAATAACATTGACGAGCTGATTAATCTTGTCAGCTATTCTTTCGTCATATTCTTCATTTCCAAGAAGCTCATATCTGATTACGTCAAGTCCATTTTCTTTTGTTACGGATAACTCAAGTTTCTTCATTACATACCCCTCCATTTTCATCTTATCTTAAACAGGAATTCTTCATCCCCCAATTTGATTATCGAATCATGTGTAAGAATTTCCTCTTTACCTTCTTCTACTTCTTTATCATTTACGTAAGTATGATTTGTAGACTTATTATCTTTGATATAACATACTCCGTCTTTTTGAATAATCACAGCATGTTGTCTGCTTATAGCTCCGTTTCCGCTAACCGAGTAGTCAACACCTCTTGAAGCTTTTCCAATCTTAAATGTTGCCTTATTGAGCATTATTCTTTCTTCGGTATTTACTCTTATCAGATAAGGCATAGCTTTTGGAGCATTGAGAAGCGTATTGGTCTTAACCGGCTCCGGTGCCTTTTCTTCCTCTTCGACATTCTCTTTTATCTCTTCAACCTTTTCTGATGTCGGCTTATTTAACTCTTCCTCTGAAAGTTCTTCTGTTTCTGCTTCATGCTCGGCTATACTCTGAATAATAGCTGCTCTGTTTACCTTAACCACATTTTTCTTAGGCTGCTGGTTCTTGCTTGTATCAAACATTTCCTCTAAATCGGCCAATGTTTTTATTTTCTTAGGATCATCGGTGGTTTTTGCTGCCGGAACATCTCCGACAAGCTCTTTGATTTTATTCTTTATTACATCCAGATCCTCTTCCTTTTTAAAAGGTCTCGGCTTTGGAGCTATAGGTTCAGGCGTTGAAACAGGCTCAAGTTTAGGTTCTTCCGCCTTATCTTCAGGCATATCTACGCCAACTTTAATTCCCGGTATCTCAATAGTCTCTATCTTTTCATCTGTTACAGGTTGAACAACGGTTTTTTCAGTATCCGCTGTTTCTTCCACAGTTTTTTCTTTTACAGGTTGAACGACGGTTTTTTCAATATCCGCTATGCCTTCCTTAGCTTTATCTTTTAATGAAAGCTTGGATTCTGCAACATTTTCCGCAGTATCATCTGATTCTTTAACCCCAAACGGTACAGTATTTATATTGTCTATATCTTCAATTACGCTTTCTTTAGCAACCTTCATGCCGGCCGGAAGTATACTTTCAAGTTCTTCATCCTCTGCTTCAGGTTCTTCCTCCTCATCAGCTTCATCGTCGCCAATCTCAGGAAGTGGTACATCATCAGCACCGTTCATAAAGTCTGTAACTGCTGATTCTGTTTTTTCTTCTTCAACCGACTCAGGTGCTTCATTTACTACTTCTACGCCTTCGGTTTCAATCGTTCCAACTTCTTCATGCTCTATGCCGGCTTCCTCCATAAGAGCCTCTGTAAGTCCTACGAGCCCCCTTAAGTTAAAATTATCTCCATTTATATAAGTAAGAAGTTTTCCGACAAAACTCAAATCTTCGTCTACGTTATATTTCATATTGGCAAGTAATTGACGTAAAAAGCCTTTGAATTCCACTGACAATGAACCCTTGTTTTCTACAGGCACGCAGATAAAGAATACGTCATTATTGTCCCCCACATATACATATTCTCTATTAAGTAAAATGTATGAAAGGTGTATAGCCTGCTCTTTAATCGAAATAAGATTGCCGGCTACATTTCTAACTATAAAAAGAGCCTGTTCGGTACTTATCTCATCCGCCATCATTTCTTTAAGCGAAACCTTGTTGGTTATATCATAGGTAAGATAATCATAATCATCATCTTCCTCATAAATGATATCAACCAATTCCTTTACATCATTTTCTTCGCAATAATCAAGCACATCTTCATCAAGTTCGGTTTCCTCCCCCATGGTATAGGTCAGATATTTTTCCTGTCCTATATTTCTCGCCTTGAAATAAAACGTTCTCATAAAGCCCCTCCTTCTCTCGGTTAATATTATCTATATGATAAATTCTATTAATTGTCTTCTACCTCATCCTCCGGTATACCGTTTGGTCCTCCGATAATCTGTGTATCCACGTGTTCTTCATAAGTTTCGGTAAATATGTGACTGCCCTCTTCCTCATTGTCTATATGATAATAGAGATATCCGTGTTCCTGAGGATAAAGTACTGCATTGATACATGCAAGTCCCGGATTACATATCGGTCCAACCGGAAGTCCTTCATATTTATATGTGTTATATGGAGATTCAAGCTCTAAATCTTCATAATAAACCTTGCTCTGATCATACATACCGTCTGTCAAAGGGTATAAAACAGTCGGACACATCTGAAGAGGCATACCGGCACTGAGTCGGTTATTTATAACGCCGGCTATAATTGCTCTTTCTTCATCTATCTTTGCTTCACGCTCGATAATTGATGCTCTGGTCACAACCTCAAAAGAATTGTATCCAAGTTCTTCCGCCCTGAGCTGCAAATCCATAGTGTAATTATTTTCAAATGTTTCAAGCATCCACTTTACAAGCGACTCTGCAGTTGTATATTCATATATATCATATGTTGCCGGGAAGATATATCCCTGGAGTCTGTATTTTACATCGGCCCCTGCCGGAACATCTGCAAGATAAGGAAAATCTTCTGTTGTAACCGAATTAACTGCATTCAAAAACTCCTGTGCCGAACATATACCCTGTTTTTCGCACCTCGCAGCTATCTGCTCTATGGTAAAGCCCTCCGGTATAACCAGAGTATCTATCTTTTCATCAACTTCTATAACAGGACTCATGGTCTTGATCATGTCGAGCGTGCTCATGCCTGTATTTAAAGTGTATGTTCCGCTCTGTACACGATAACTTGACTCTTGTAATCTTTTAACAAATGCTCTTTCAAAATGTATAAGTTCTTTTTCCTTAAGTATCTTCGCTATAGTCTTGGCCGCTGCTCCCTCAGGTATCTCAACCACAACGTCCTCACCTACAGTTGACGTAGTTCCTTTGTATTCTTCCTGATATATATTGTACCAGTGCTTACCGTAATCATAAAAAATAGTAAACAGTGCAAATGTAGCAACTATTAATATGATGCCTTTTATAAACTTGATCACAACTTATTCCCTCTAATCCTTATATATTTGATTCTGCAATTATTTTTTTCTTAAGAAATGTTTTCAATATAATTAATTTCACACTTAAAAACAGCTTTTCTTAAAAAATTACAGACTTGACGTAATTTTACATTAACGTTATTATAGTAACATCTTTTATAGAAAATTTCAAGAAAGGATGATGAATTTGGCAAATCCAATTATAACTATGACGATGGCAGACGGAGATGTGATGAAATTTGAGCTTTTTCCTGACATCGCACCTAACACGGTTAAGAACTTTATTTCACTTGTAAAAAAAGGCTTCTATGACGGATTAATCTTCCATAGAGTTATAGAAGGATTTATGATTCAGGGTGGAGATCCTGACGGAAACGGTACAGGTGGCCCCGGCTATTCAATCAAAGGAGAGTTTGCGGACAATGGTTTCAAGAACGATTTAAAGCATGAACCGGGTGTTCTTTCTATGGCTCGCTCTATGATGCCTGACTCAGCCGGATCACAATTTTTTATAATGCATAAGACTTCTCCTCATCTCGATGGAGCTTACGCAGCTTTTGGAAAAATCACTGAAGGTCTTGATGTAGTCAACAAGATTGCCACAACCCCAACCGGCTGGGCAGACAGACCTCTTGAAGACCAGGTAATTAAATCCGTAACTGTAGACACTATGGGTGTTGAATACGACGAACCTGAAAAATGTTAATTTCCCAAATAATAAAGATGGTTCTGATTGTCACACTTTGTTTTTGGCAGCTACGTGTCAGAATAAAACAAGCAGGTATTCGGGAGCATTTAACCCGATTTGCGTTAAATCAACAACGAGAATTCACGATAGGTGCGTTAAAAAATCGAACTGTTTGAGCGAAGCGAGTTTTCGATTTTTAGCACCTATAAAGAATTCGAGTGCATTGATTTAGCAAATTGATGGTTAGCTCCCGGATGCCTGCTTGTTATTTGTTCTGACACGAAATTATTTAACATAAAGTGTGACAATCAGAACCATCTTTTATTTCTCATCCTATCTATCGTATGCGGCACAGCTCACACATCATGGCACATTATTTTTCATTTTCTTCTTTAAGTTCATCTGAAAATATTTTTTCATTTTCATCGTCATCTTCAGCTGATGAGTCATCAGTATTATCATCATCTGTGACGAGGTACGCTTTAAGACATCTGTAAAACAGTGCTCCGTTTATGTATCCCATAGCTCCAAAACCTATAAGAAAGTATCCGGCTATAGCCAGTGCAGGTGCATAATAAAATCCAAACGCCATAAGCGCAGTTATGAGCAAGACAATAAGCGTTGTAGGGAAAAATTTAATGGATAATAAAAACGCATTTCTAAGCTGAACTTTTATTTTATTGTCAAACTTGGCCTGAAGCGGAAATACAAATATAAATATCATAGCTGCAACCATTAAAAGGACTACACTTATTACTATCATTATCCGGGCAAAGCCTACTCTTCCATCCTGCCACTGTTTTAACCAAAACCACAAATCTACGCCAAATACAAATAAAGCAAGAGCCATTATAAGAAAAATTGCTATTCCCTGTTTAAAATTTTGCTTGAAGCTTTTAAAGAAATATTTTGCAACATATCCCTCACCAACAGTTATCCCTTTCATGGCGGTGTAATATAGTGCCGTAAGAGCCGGACCGATTGTCACTACCGGTATACAACATACCGAAAAAATTACCGAAAGTATAAACACGTCTCCAACTCTATTTAACAATCTTATAAACATACTGTCATAATTAAATCCTTCTGATGCCATTATTTTTCTCCTCTGAATCTTTTTATTTTTTTACAACAAAATATAAACAGCAAATCAAAGCACATTGATATAGCCCCATACTTATGTATATAATATTCCTAACAAAGTTTATCATCACTTATGAAATTTATCAATATTTCAATTTTTTATTTTATATTAACAACAATTATGTTACAATATCGTAGTTATTAAAGACATATGCAGATAATACACTTTGGGAGGTATATTATGAAAACACCATTTGTTACTAAAGAAATGATTGAAGAAATTGTTAAAAGCCATCCGACTCCTTTTCATATATATGACGAGAAGGGTATACGGGAAAATGCCAGAAAGCTCTATCAGGCTTTTTCATGGAACAAAGGATACAAGGAGTATTTTGCTGTAAAAGCCACACCCAATCCTACCATACTTAAGATTCTTAAAGAAGAAGGATGCGGTACAGACTGCTCATCATATACCGAGCTTCTGATGTCCGAAAAAGTTGGTATAACCGGACATGACATTATGTTTTCCTCAAACGATATGCCAAAAGAAGACTTCGAACTTGCAAGTAAACTTGGAGCGATTATAAACCTTGATGATTATACTCATATTGATTTCTTAAATGAAACCTGCGGTGTACCTGAAACCATATGCTGCAGATTTAATCCGGGCGGAACCTTTTCCATATCAACTACAATTATGGATAATCCGGGAGACGCAAAATACGGCATGACAAAAGAGCAGCTTCTTAAAGCATATCCAAAGCTTAAGGAGATGGGGGCAAAACGATTCGGCCTCCACGCATTTCTCGCCAGCAACACCGTTACCAATGAATACTATCCTACACTTGCAAAGATTCTTTTTGAGGTTGCAGTTGAGATAAAAGAAAAAACAGGCATCAGCCTTTCGTTTATAAATCTATCAGGCGGCGTCGGAGTTCCTTACACTCCTGACAAGGAACCAAATGATATACTTGCCATAGGTGAAGGCGTTCATAAAGCCTTTGATGAGGTACTCGTACCGGCAGGTCTCGGAGATGTGAGCATATTTACAGAACTTGGAAGGTTTATGCTCGCTCCTTACGGTGAGCTTGTTACCAAAGCAATCCACGAAAAGCACATATACAAAGAGTACATCGGCGTAGATGCATGTGCCGTAAATCTTATGCGTCCTGCTATGTATGGCGCATATCACCATATAACAGTACTTGGCAAAGAAAACGAACCATGCGACCATACTTACGACGTCACCGGTTCGCTTTGTGAAAATAACGATAAATTTGCCATCGACAGAAAGCTTCCTAAGATTGACATGGGAGACTATCTGGTTATACACGACGCCGGCGCACACGGTTTTTCGATGGGCTACAATTATAACGGCAAATTAAAATCGGCAGAACTTCTTCTTTGCGAAGATGGCTCCGTAAAAGAAATCCGCCGTGCCGAAACACCAGCGGATTACTTTGCAACACTTGACGGTTACTGGGATGTATAGGTATACATCGTATTACCCTGCATACTAAGAAGATTTGTAAATTCTTCTCTTGTAACTTTTACTTCTTCAGCCGCCATAGGGTCATAATACCTTATGTGGCTGGAGTTGTAGCTTATAACCAGCACATATCTTCCATCATCTATACATGCGGCAAACGGAATATCTCTATCAAGGAAATATAATGCCGTATCAAGACTTATACCCGATATATTTATACCAACTCCATGCGTATATTCCGAAAATGCATTTTCCCAGGTATCACATGCAAGAACTTCTTCGTATTCTGCCTTGCTGCCTGTTGTCTTAATGCACATAAATGCGCACGTCATAAGAGTATCATTCTTATCTGTACAGGCCCTTTCATTAATCTTATCTGCAACGGTATTATAAGTTTCGGCTTCAATCATTCTGTAAATTGTATCACCATTATCCCCGACAACTATACCACTTTTAGCATTATTTACGGCAGTTATCGCACTTCCTGCACTTTTGTACTCTCCACGGAATCCATAATTATCAAATACGTAAAACGCATTTTCCCTGATTTCCGTTTCAATCTTATTGTCTGTATCAGGTTCGCTGTCCTTATACTTGGTCATTACAGGTTCAACGTTTGCTGTCAGATAAATATTGGCAGGAAATACTATCGTCTGTTTTGTGTAATCATAGTTAGAATACGACGTGGATAGTTCCATTAACATGGGATTATCATCTTTTTTGTAGGATATATAATCCGGTTCCGTTTCTTCAAAGAAATTATTATTTTTTACTGCTCTTTTTAGATATATGGTATCGCTCTGTACACTTGTATCCATTGTGTAGATTCCGCTCTTGCTATATTCTTTGACAACTGTGCCGTCCGGCTGCATTATATATATTTTATATAGCGGCATAATCGCCTCACCGGAAGCCGATATATTTATATCCCTTATATTGGCAGCACCATAAATCAGATCATTTCCGACAAAGCCCAGGCCTAAGAATCTGTCTGTATCATTTCCGGTCTTTTCATATTCCATATCCGTTTCAAAATTATGAATTATTATTTTGGATACATCCTCATCCGTATCAACATCAGGATATGCAACTATCTTCTTATTGTCTGAAACAAGGTACTTGTCCGATGCAATATTATAAACAATCGTATCCTGGGTCATATTATTTAAATCAACCTTATAGATAGAACTGTCCAAAAGATAATAGAAATAACCGTCAGTATCATAATATGAAAATCTTCCAACCTCATTTTTCATAATATCAAAAGGTTCATCGCAGCTTGTATAATATACCTCTTCCAGCTTATTGTCACTTGCATCAAAATGATACAGCGCAAGTCCGTTCCTGCCTTCATGACTTCCCCTGTTCATATATCCGTAAACAACAAAATACATATTGCCTTCGTCATCCATTTCCGCAATATTTATATCGATATTATTATTGATTGCCCTTACATCAGAATAATTTCCCTGGATAAAACTGAATACAGATGTAAGTGTCTGATCGTCATAATTATAAAGCCATAACTCACCGGACTTTACGAACGCAAGTTTTCTGCTATCCGACGATGCTTTATATTCTATATCTTCTTTTTGGGTTATCCCAAAACTTATACTGTTTTCGGAAGGTAAAATATAACTTTTGTCAAATATACTGTCTACATATCTGTCAAATGCAAGCAGCTCAACTTCAGCTTTGTTGGTGTTGTAACGTGCAGTATAGTACTCATCAACATAGTAAAAATGCTGATTATCCTGATATGTGGTTCCTGCAACATACCCCAAGTGTATAACTGCATATTCGTTATCTATCTCGGTTATCTCCGGAACAACTCCGGTTATAGACATTGGGCTCATGCCACCCCAGCTTATCATATCGTATGATGAGTTTAAGTTCACATGCGAAAGGTCATAATCCTGTCCTTCCGGAGTAACCTTAAGTCTGTCAAATACCATATTGCCTTCACTTTCATTGACATCTTTTATAAAGGTTGTATTGTGAAAATCCATAGCAAAGGTTATTATCTCATTGGCATGCTGACTTTCTAACTTTACCACTCTTGTATAATACCTTGCGCTTTCTCCGGCTTCGTTGGTTACTATAAAAACAAAGACATATTCCCTGTTTTCATTCATATCCATACGAAAATGCACCTTATATTCCGTAAAGCCGTCCTTCGTTACGCCTTTTTCGGCCTCACCGTTTTCGATGAGATTATCGCCCGATATGCTTCTAAGTTCATACCCAAAGTTCTCACCATATCCTGAATAATCGGCAACTAAAACATTTACCCCGTAATCATCATTTACAGGTATGATTCCGTCCCGCATAAGGCTTGTAGACATCACTTGTGTATATCCATACATCATGTTGACCGTTCTTTCGCCAAGCTTACAGTATACAACCGGCAGCGATGGCTCATCAACCTCACGCGAAACAGAATCAAGCCCCATATTATTTACTTTATTTATCAAAAGGGCCGATCCCGTTGCAACCGCAAGAAACACGATCACCCTTATTATTATCTTTCTTATCATATGCTAAAAGAATTTTCTCCTCATTTTATATCTGCATCTTCTTACAAAAAACTCATTGCATAACATTACCTCTATAAGATGCCTCAAGCTGTCATCATCGTCCCTGTATTTTACCTTATCATATATCCTGTCTGCAATACCTCTTATTGTATCTTTATCGGGATACTCTGCAAACATGGAGCTCCCCTCATATTCAAGCCTGTCGCACGAATCCTCTATAAGTACCATAATAAGTCTTGCTTTTGAAGGATAAATCTGCAACATATAATCTCTGTCACGTCCCAACTCTTCTTCATCGATAAGCCAGCGCTCAGGACCCGTTTTCTTTGAATCGATTAATATTTTTTCCATATAAACCTCACACTGATTATTATATGAAACAGCGAAACTAAAATTCATCATATTTAGCTTCGCTGCTTCCTTCATTTATTATATTCGCAAAATCAGTGTATGTGATTTATATTAATCGCCAAATGATATACCAAGCATTTTTGCATTTTTAACTATATCATCATCTGCTGATACATACTTAAGCTTTCCTGCACTTTCCGAAAGAGGAATAGCTGTAACCTCATTGCCCTTCATGACAACAAGCTTGCCAAAGTCTTCATTCTTGATAAGCTCTGCCGCTTTTGCTCCAAATCTGCTGGAGATAACTCTGTCATAAGGACACGGACTTCCTCCTCTTTGGGTATGTCCCGGAACGGTTACCCTTATATCCATGCCTGAGTACTGCTTAATCTTGTCGGCAACTTCATATGCAACCGAAGGATATTTTGCTGCCGCTTCGGCAATCGCCTGTTTTTTCTCTTTTTTAGGAAGCTTTGCAACTTCTTTAGAGATAGCTCCCTCCGCAACCGCAAGAATTGAGAAGCCTTTTCCTGCTTTTGTTCTTTTCTCAAGTGCAGCACAAACTTTCTTTATATCATAAGGAATCTCAGGTATAAGAATTACATCTGCTCCAGATGCGATACCTGCATGAAGCGTAATCCAGCCAACCTTGTGACCCATGACTTCTACTATAAATACACGACCATGCGAACATGCCGTAGTATGGATACAATCAATCGCATTTGTTGCTATATCTACCGCACTCTGGAAACCAAAGGTCA
This sequence comes from uncultured Lachnospiraceae bacterium, assembly GCA_902800325.1. Taxonomy (GTDB): domain Bacteria; phylum Bacillota; class Clostridia; order Lachnospirales; family Lachnospiraceae; genus Coprococcus_C. The sequence continues at coordinate 34,096 of CADCDW010000002.1, read as the reverse complement.
TATCTGTTCCCCAGATATCATTGTCTATCGTCTTAGGGCAGCCTATTACATTTAAACCTTCTTCACTCAGTCGGTTTGCAGTCTTTTGTGATCCGTTTCCTCCAAGTACGACAAGGCAATCCAGCTTAAGCTTTTTGTAAGTTTCTTTCATGGATTTAACCTTATCAAGTCCTTCAGGTGTAGGGATATCAAGTTCCTTAAACGGTGTTCTTGAGCTTCCAAGTATTGTTCCGCCCTTTGTAAGTATACCGGAAAAATCATCTGCTGAAAGCTTCTTATAATTACCGTATATAAGGCCTTTATAACCCTCTAAAAAACCATATATTTCAACCTCTTTAAAGCATCCATAAAGCCCCTTGACAACGCCTCTCATGGTTGCATTGAGTGCCTGACAATCTCCACCGCTTGTAAGCATTCCTATTCTCTTCATCACATATACCTTCCTTTCTCGTATTATATAGTTATTCTTCCTTCTAATGCTCTTAGAAGAGTCATCTCATCTATACACTCCAAATCTCCTCCGACAGGTACCCCGCTGGCTATACGAGTAGTCTTTATGCCGGACGGTTTTATCAATTTGGATATATACATAGCTGTCGCTTCACCCTCTACACTCGAATTGGTAGCTATAATTACTTCTTCAACATCTTCTGCTTCAAGTCTTAATATCAGTTCTTTAAGCCTGATATCATTTGCACCGATTCCCATAGCCGGATTTATAACCCCGTGAAGGACATGATACACTCCGGTATACTGCCCTGTCTTTTCATAAGCAGCCAAATCCCTCGGTGTTTCGACAACCATAATAAGCTTATGGTTTCTTTTAACCGACGAGCAAATCGGACATACTTCTTTATCCGTTATCGTATAACAGCTCTTACAGTACTTTATATGCTTTTTGGCATCGGATATAGCACCGGAAAGACTTGCAACTCTGTCTTCCGGCATATTTATTATATAAAACGCCAGTCTTTGAGCCGTCTTACCGCCTATACCCGGAAGTCCGGATAATTCTTCAATTAATTTTCCTACTTTGTCTCCATATATATCCATTAGAATGGGAATCCTCCACCCATACCACCGGTTATCTTACCCATCTTTTCTTTTTCATCATCTGCCTGAAGTCTAATTGCTTCATTTACAGCCGCCATAACATTCTCTTCGATATCCTCGAACAAGTCCTCGTCATCTCTGTCAAATGCGTCCTTATCGATTTTTATCTCTGTTATCTCCTTTTTACCGTTAATCTTTACCTTTACAACTCCTCCTCCGGCAGTTGCCTCATACTCTTTTTCTTCAAGCTCTTTGGTTGTCTCCTCCATCTGCTTTTGCATCTTCTGAGCCTGTTTCATAAGATTATTCATGTTTCCCGGCATCATACCTCCGGGAAATCCACCTCTTTTTGCCATTTTTTAATCCTCCTGATTTTTACTGATTTTTATTATTATTTTATAAATTTATCTTAATATCATCAAACTTAACTTTTGACAAATCAAATCCGCTTAGTCTTCCAAGTGATGAATCGCCTTTATTTAAAAGCATAAGTCCTATGTGTATATCTCTTCCCGTAAGTTCTGAAATTTCTTCTTCAAGAAGCTCTCTGTTGTTCTTTTTATCAAAATAATCTATAGCAAGTGAATTCTCGGGATTCTTCTCATACACAAGCTCTATGGTCGACTTCATCTCACCGGGAACAACCTTTGCTTTTTCGATAAATACGCGTTGTAACCGCATTATGGTACCCATAAGTTTATCCCATATACTTATGATACTTTCTATCTCTTTTACATTTGCTTCCGGATAATTTTTTCTTATATTTTCATATATCTGCTTTCCGTCTGCACTTTGACTGTCTTGGTTGTCTGAAGCTTCAGTTCTGTCTGCTGCCCTGTTTGCAGTTTTATCAGACATCTCATAATCCGTCGCAGTCTGCTTTGGCATTTCACTGTCGGAATTAACATATACAACCTTAGCGTTCTCACTTATATTTTCTGTCTTTTTCTCTAAGTTTTCAAGTCTTTTTTCGATAGCCGAATAATCTTTTTGCATCTCCGGTTTACACATTTTTATAATAGCAACGTCAACAACAACTCTTTTTGTTTTAACATATGCCATCTTGTTGGACGCTTCCTGAAGTATGTTGATGTAATTTATAAGATAATCCTCATTTAGTTCTTTGCCGAACTCAATCAATGCTTCTTTTTTTTCCACGGCCAAATCCACTTCAAAAGAAGCATTAAGCTTTAGCATAAGCACATTTCTTATAAATCCGATAAATTCAATTATAAACTGTGGTAAATCCTTGCCCTGCCAAACGGCATCATCTATTATATCTACTGCTTTACCTACATCATCCTTTATTATTGCACCCAGTAAGTTTATATATATATCTACATCAACTGCACCGACGGTATTGAGAACTTTTTCATAAGTAAGTTCTTCTCCGAGATTAAAGGATATGCACTGATCCAGTATACTTAAAGCATCTCTCATAGAACCGTCTGCAACCTTTGCCACATAAGCAAGTGCATCTCTTTGTGCCTTTATATTTTCCCTGTCCAAAAGTTCTTCAAGTCTGTCGGTTATGGTTTCGATTGATATTCTTCTGAAATCGTACCTCTGACATCTCGAAAGAATTGTTATCGGAACCGAATGCACATCTGTAGTTGCCAGTATAAATATAACATACGAAGGTGGTTCCTCAAGCGTTTTCAAAAGAGCATTGAAAGCTTCCTTTCTAAGCATATGAACCTCGTCGATTATATAAACCAGATACTTGCCTGTAGACGGTGAATACTGAACCGAACTGTTAATCTGCCTTATATTGTCAACACCATTGTTGGAAGCTCCATCTATCTCTATAACATTCATGGAAGCTCCTTCAGATATAGCTCTGCAACTTTCACACTCATTACATGGACTTCCATCTACCGGATGTTCACAATTTACTGATTTGGCTAGCAGTCTCGCTATAGTGGTTTTACCTGTTCCTCTTGTTCCGCAAAAAAGATAAGCATGACCTACCCTTTCATACTTTATCTGATTTTTTAAAGTCTTTACAATGTGCTCCTGACCCTTTACTTCTTCAAACTCATTAGGACGCCATTTTCTATATAAAGCCTGGTACGACATAAGCTATGTCCTTTCTAAGCAATAATCACTTTTTATATCTGAATCTGAATATCTGATCCAGCATACGCAATGTTTTAAAATTACCCTTTGCTGTTATCTCTCCTGACATAAAACCCTTTTGGAAGGTCATCTTTCCATCTATTATGCTGCGCATCATAGAGCTTTCTGCTTTAAGCTTCACGTCAGCATCCTGATCCTCACCATACTCACAGGAAAGCTCCTCTCCTGATTTTACATCTATAACAAGATTTTTGCTGATATCCGGTATAATTATTACATATTTGGCTGAAAAATCTTTTTCAGGATAATAGTTTTTAAAGAATCCACCTACTATATCGTCTTCATATATAGGTTCTTCCTTATCCTCATCATCTCCGAGCATATGTTTAAACATAGCCGCAAGTTCTTCGATATCTTCCTTTTGTTTTTTTACATATCCGTCATTGGCAACAAACTTGGATAACTGCTCTGTTTCTTGCGGTGTCAGCTTGATATTATGCTTTTTAATCGTGTTATTCTTAACTGCACTACCACTGGTAGGAAGCTTTACCTGTTTTTGATTGATACTTCTGTATAAATCTTCAGCCTTCTTTTCTATCATGGACAAAAATGCAGAATTACGTTCAAAAACTTCGTAGCTTTCTACATAGCTCGCAATTCCGTTTATAGATATACCTCCCAGGATATCCCATGCTTTTCTTAGTGATAGCTCTGCATCCAGCTCTCCATAAGCAGTAGCCACAACAACCGGCATCATATATAAACCGGATATCTTCTCTTTATCTCCATACAGCCAGCACATATCCAAAAACTGCTGCATATATCCGCCTACTCCGAACCACTCAACACTTGCTGCAAGAATCACTCCATCACAATCCTTTAGAGTGTTGGGAAGAGTTGCTATGCCGGATTTATCTTCATACATTTTATATTTCTTTACTTCAACTCTTAATTCTTCAAAAACCTGTACAATTCTGTCTATTACAAATAAAGTCGGGTCCTCAAGTAAACCCCTTCCCCCATAGTATATATTAATCTTCAAAGTTATTCACCTCATCATATAAAATGGCATGTTGACATATATATCTAATATACCAAAAAATAGGGATAAATACAATGATTTTATCCCTATCATTTGAAAACATCTTTTTGTGTCAAATATTTTGTTTTGGTATAAATTCTATTTTAAGTATCATATCCATACCATCGGCCAATCGTTTTAATAAACCTATTGTAGGATTACGTGTTCCATTTTCCAATTTACTTATATCCGCCTGATTAATCCCCGTTCTTTCTGCAAGTTCTTTTTGAGTAAGATTTCGAGAAGCTCTTGCATCAACAATAGCTCTTATAATATCCATTTCCGGTTGAATTGCCTCATATTCTTTTTTAAAATCAGCATTTTCCATTTGTTTTCTGATAAATTCTTCAAGCGTTTTCATCTTCTTCATTACCAACACCTCTCTCCATAAAATCGTCTTTTGCCTCTTTAGCAATTCTAATTTCTCTACGTGGTGTTTTAACACTTTTCTTTACAAAACCATTTGTCCTCCTCATTATATGGTATATATACCATATTGTCAATAATTTTATCCTATAAAAAATTCCTCATTTGCAAATTTAATTATATCTCCTATATTTAACAATTTCTCTTCGTAAGCATTAATTCGTGAGGAATTTATATATGTACCATTTGTAGAATTTTGGTCCTTTATATATATTCCTTCAGGTTTTATTACAATGCTTGCATGAACTCTGCTGATTTGTTCCTTATTTAATCTATAATCCGCTTCATTTCTTCCGCGTCCTATAACAATCTCTTTTTTGTCCGGTTTTATTACCATAGGTTCAAGCATTCCATCATTTAAAGGTATCAGTTTGTACTCTTTTTTAATATCATTGTGATTTAATAATTCTTTTTTTTCTTTTGTATTAAAACTTTTCTCATTATGTTTTTCTTTTATATATTCATCTGCATATTCTCTTTTGTATTCATCTGCATATTCTCTTTTGTATTCATCTGCATATTCCTTTTTGTATATATCAACATATTCTTTTTTTATATTCTCAAATTCCTGCATGGATTTATCTATATCAATTTCCTCTTCTTTATCCTTTTTTAAAATATAAATAAGCGAATTTATTACAAGTGTAATTATGGAAACCAGAAATAAAATAAATATATTTTTTCCTTTATCAAGAAACAAAAACAATAAAAAAAGAACTCCCGTAATGGCCGCATTTATCCCTATTATCATTTCATATCTGTTATCTTTCTTCATTACAGATATATTATCAGTTTTCATAAGGTTTTCTTTTTTTGTTACATCCTTGTTATTTGAGGTGTTTTCGTATGTTGAAAGACTATAATGCGACATCTTATCATTTTTTTTATAAGTATTTTCAAACCGGACATTTTCAGAGCAGCCTTCTTCGTCATTTATAATATATTCATTAATTGTCCTTTTTTCTCTTAACACTGATTTATTATCCGACAATTTATCCGAAACAATCTCTTCCAGCTCCTTAATGTCAAAATCCTCTTTTGTTATCAGCTCATATATATGCTGAACTTTCATAACTCCTTTGGCATCCCGGTAATCAAAAACACGCATCATATATTCTACAAAACTTTTTAATTGCACCTGAATTTTTTTATTATAAAATGGTGCATAAATCATTTTTATTTTTTTAGTTTTATCATCCCATAGCATATAATCCGGTGATATAACCAGATCATCGACGTTAAGAAGATATCTTTCAGCTATCTTTTCACAGTTGCAAACTGTATTTAAAATCGCTTCCAGAAAGGTTATATCCGGTTTTGATTTTATTAAATACTTGTCAAGTACGAAAAACGAGTTTACCTGATACCTTAAAAACAGATTATTATCAAGCTTACTTATAGCAGGTTTGATTATCTCATCTATATCATTATCTTCAAGCATTCTTATAACATAATAATTTTTTTCTGTTAAAAAATCTTTTTCATTTACACATATCTCGATATAGTTATTTATACCCTTACTCCCATAATACATCTCCATATAATTGCCATCTCCTAAGCCTTTGCGTACATTTATCATATTCTCTTTTATAACTTGTATTTTCTCCCATATATCTATATATGTTTCCACCACTTATATAACGAGTTCTTATATATGTTTCAAGTTCTCCTGACATAACCTTAAGGCTTATCTCCGGAGTATTTCCCGATCCCACAAGTTCATTTTCCAGACTCGATATGATTTTATCTTTTATTCTTTCTTCATTGTCTCCAATGGATATTGCATATATCCCGCAATAGCTCTCACCCTGAACAACTGCATCATTTATAATATCCAAAAACAAAAAAATAACAGAAATAATAACAAAAATAAGTATAGGCATAACAAATGTTACTTCTACAATCGTCATTCCTTTATTGCTTTTTTTAATCAATTTATCTCACCTGCTCTTTCATATACGACTTTTCATATCCGGCTTTTTCATATCCGACCATTTAAATCAATTATCAAGAATCAATCGATGTACTATTGAGTGCATCTGCTGCACCCGGGTAATCCTGCTACATCTTTTAATCTCACGGCATATACTGTTCTTTTAAGTCCGCTGCAACTCTTATCCGAATGATATCTTGCTCCCTCATCTGTTATATATACCACACTTCCTGATTTTGAGCCGCAAAACTCACATGGAGAAAAGCCACAATTTTGAGCATTTTTTAAATTTGTTTGGTGTATAGACAAAGCAAGATGAGTACATGTCCGGCTGTTATGATATACTTCCTTGTTATCTGTCACATATACATATTTATCATCTTCTGTACATTCACTTTTCCCATCTCCTTCATCTTCACCTATATAAGCTCTCTGTTTTACTACTATCTGCCTTTTTTTGCTCATTGACGGTATCATTGGAATATCTATCTTGAGTGTATAATTCACCTTGAGTATTACATAATTATCACTGTCTCTTGTTATAGTACCCAGATAATTAATTCCGTTTATACCGCCTTCCACGCTCACGTCAACAAGACTATTATTGTCTATATACTGCGGCATTATCAAACCCGGCATTAACACTCCGGGTTCATCCATATATGAATATTCTGCCATATACTCCGCAGTTTCGGATGCAGCCTCATATATAATTCCTTCAGCAAGCTTGCATCTGCACATGCTGTATATGGCAATCATAGCAAACAGGAAAACCGGAATTATAAGAGTAGCTTCTACAACTGCACTTCCCAAATTATTCTTCATAGATATTGCCCCTCTCAAAATACATCTTTCCAAATTATTCTTCATTAATATAAATTCACTCAAATCAGATTTCCCAAATTATTCTTCATTAATATAAATCCACTCAAATCAGATCTTTCCAAATTACTCTTCATTGATGTAAATCTACTCAAATCTGTGCTTTTCAATTTTTTTGACTTATACAAATCAGCTCAAAGCAACATTTTCGGTTATCCTTTTATAAAAAACGCGTCCATATAAATATAATCATTGTTTTAATATCTCCTGCCCCCTGTATCTGCACCCGGAGAGGATTTTATTAATGGGCTTAGACAGGAGACATTAAAACAACCATCATATTTAATATCCTCCGCTTATACTGTAATTAAAAATACTGTCCTCACACTCTATACTTGCATCAACAGTCAGCCCCACTGCCGCATTTTCCATTCTGAACTCCGGATAAAATTGTCTGGTATTGAGTTGGATTAAATCAAGCATTCTGATATAAGCATCATCCATATTTATCGCCATGAGTATGAGCAGATAATCCTCATACCCCATTCCTTCTCCTTCGTTCTCATCTTCTTTCACAAAACTTTCCGTCAGATTATCTATATCTGTTTTCCAATTCTCACGATTCTTCTCAAAAGGTTGTTTTTTCCCATTTAAAAGTATTCTTACGTCAGATACTGCTTCGATATAAGACCAGCATCCCGCAATCAGATATTTCAAAACCGGCTCGGGTATGGCAGTTACCAAGCTAAGTGAAAATGCTATAGACTTAACCTTGCTCATTTTAGGTGTGTCGGTTAAAAGGTATGAATAATTAATTGGAAATCTAATAGCTATTATCTTGTTTACTGTATGTTTCAGATTCGTTTCATCTGAAGTTCTTCCACAGATAAGATATTCAATTTCAAACTTAAAAACAGAATCTTCGTTCACTTCCTGATTTACCGCACTGTTGAATACGTCTTTCGCATATGCAAGCCCACATCCTGCATCTGCTAACGCATTATTCCATGAAGGATTTTGTTTTAAATCCTTTTTTAATCTGCTATAACTGTCAAACTTATCATTGAGATTATACGGATTCCACAAACCACTTCTTCCTTTTGAAGGACATTCATATAAATTTATGTTATCCGTACTAACTTCCAAATCATCCGGGGCAACAAAAAATAAAATTCCTTTTTTCCCAAGCGTCTTTGCAAAATCCCTGGGATCATCATCAGAGCCGGACAAACTTAACTTTCTATTGGTCTTTTCGTTTTTATTTTCATCTTCTATGGCTGAGTCATCCTTTTTTTCTTCAGAGGATTTCTCTTTTCTTTTATTGGAAGATTCCTCATCCGGCTTATCTTCTAATGAACCGTTGTTTGTTTCGGTATCCATATTGTTAAATACAGTTTCTTCAACAACAGCTTCCTTGCCTCCTGTTTTTGACAAAATTTCATTTGCACCATAACTTATAGCAGCATACACCGTATAATCGTTTATCTGTTGCTTTAAAGCTTCGCAATCATTGTCCATAAGTAAATCAAAATCTGTTATAGCTATATAGATTAGGCTTTGATCATTATCAAGGTTATCTTTAATATTATCACCTAAAAACTTTTCAACTGCCGCTTCACCCTTGCCATAATCTGTTTTATCAAAGAGAAGAATATGATAATGCTCATATATATAGCTGTTAAACCCGGATTTAACGTCCGATATAGCTGTATTTACAACTTGTGCGGATTTTGCCTTTGCATTATAAAATCTGCATATTTTTAGAGCAAATAACCCAAGCATAACCACGGCACACATTATTAAACTTATAAAAACCGTAATCTGTCCTTTATTATTCATATTCTCCTCCATACTTAATTAACCGTGTACATTATATATATTCGTTTATATAAGAGATGCTTAACATTAATGTCAACTATATATTTTTTTGGCATCTTTGTTTATGGATTTCCAGATATTATTGACTAAGCTTTCAATCTGATCTTTGAATATAGCAACCATCGCTATTAGAACAACGATAATCAATATAACTTCCACAACGCCCATGCCATCTTCTTCGCGGAAGAATCTCTCTAAATTGTTCATTATAAAATCCCTCCTCCTTAGATTAATTAATTCACAAACCAACAAACGCAGGAAACATGATTATAGTTATAACCACAGCCATTAGTATAATCATAGGAAACAAAAGTTTTGTGGATGCCTTTTCTCCTTTCTTTTTGGCATACTCCTTCCTTTCCTCCATGGCTTCCTTAACCTCATCAACCATAAGCATTCGTAAATCTCTGGTTCCCATCCTGAGATTCTGACTAATATGACTCATCAATCTGTTATACTGGGGAATTCCTATTCTTATCCCCAATTCTTCATATGCAGCAGCTTCATCATAACCGGATTTAATCTGATTCATGGTGTATTCAAGTTCACCGGTAAGTATATTTTTTTCAGAGTTTATTATTATATTGTTTAAACAATTTCTGATATTCATCCCTGCCCCCATAAGCAGACACATCCTGTTTACAAAGGAGGGATACATAAGTTTTAACATATTATTCCTTTGGATTTTTTTTTGATTTAATACGGAGTCGGAATATACAATCGTGATAATACATATTGCAATCCCTAAAATCCAAAGACGACTATAAATGGCATTGTCAACCGGCTTTAATGATATACGTTCTCCTTCTACTTCGTCAGGCAATTCAAAACTTGAAGAATTTCGGTTGTCTGCTTCTATCTGCTTCAATACAACACCAACCTTATCGCTTAATTCTTCCGGCTTACTACCCGGTATGAGTACCAGATTGAAATTATCTTCAGCCACAAAATCCAGATACTCAATTTTTGCCACAAGATTAACTTTTGTTTCGCTTTTCATCTCTTCAGTATTTACCTTACCCGATGGAAGAATATATTCCGGATAATCGCTTGACCAACTGATATCAAATCTTCCTTTTTCATCATATGAAGGAAGATTCAGATCTTCCTTTATATGATTTAAATCTTCATTATTTGCCAATATGTCAACTCTTAGCTCGTTAAAAACCTTTTGAGCCTCGGCAGCAAATTCCTCATATGTATATTCTCGCGGATATACCGCAAGCTCATACTCCGTTTGTTCACCGGATTCTCCTATGTAGACCTTAGCTATACTAACATCGTCATCATAATCGCCTCTTTGGACGATATTGGATATCTCCTCGTTATTAAATTGTTTATAGACTGCCATTATCCCGCAAGCTAAATTTATTACAAAAATAACAACCATACATATTGAAATAATTTTTGTATAATAAAGTCTGCATATTTCCTTAAGTCCTGCGTCAGAAACTATGTTGATTTTTCGTAAGTCAGCTTGTTTTTTATTTAAATTCAAATTCCTGCTGATAAGCTCATATATCGGAAAGCTTATCATTTCAAATACATTCTTATATTTACTGAAATGTTTCCTGCTGATAAGTGCCAACAGAAAAAATATAATTATAATAATCAGGTTTATAATTAACATTTTTATACCTCACTCAACTTCTATGTTTACAATTTTGTCTATAGATACTCCTGCTAAGCCAATAAGCAAAAGCCCCACAGCCATAATTATTTTTCCGGGAAGAGAATAATAGATAACGTTCATATATCCTTTATTGGTAATATTCATATAAATAATTATTAAAAAAGGCATAGCAAGCATTATCTTTCCTTCCATTTTCTTTGCTGCAATTATCGTTTCAATCTCGTCTTCAACCATGTACTTTCCGCTAAGATTACTTACTGTCTGCCTTATAACAGCTACAATATTTCCTCCATAAATCTTTGATACTGTTATAAGCTCCGAGAAATCCTTTATATCTTCTACATCACTTCTTTTAGCCAAATCCAAAAGCATATCTTCTATGCGCTTGTTATATTCCAGTCCATGAAGTATCAGTTTGACTTCATCAATTATGTATTCATATGTTATTCCACTCTTAATCAAATCCTCGTAGGTTTTATAAAATGCTTTTTCAAGCGAATAACCGGCATTAACATTTCCCGAAAGTGACGTAATCATATCCTTAAATTCTTTGGAAAGTACCTTTTTTCTTGCTTTGATGGTCTTTGCAGCATCTCTTTTCCATATGAAATATCCAAACGGCATAATTAAAATCAGTGCCAAAAGATTTCTAAAAAAAAGAGATCCAACTATCACATCAATCAGGACAAGTTTTATTATCTCTTTCAATATCCACGCCCTGTCAGGGTTATATTTTCTGTAGTCCATTTATCGACTCCTTATACTCGTCATAAAGCCCTGCATTTATAAGCTTATCTGTATTGATAAGATCATTTACCCTTTTTAAAGCTCCTTTTATTTTTCCTTTAACTTCTCCTGTTTCTACAAATTCATATAACTTGTTAATCTCTATTTCACCCATTTTTACCTTCAACACCTCACTTATTTCAATTACCCTTCTGCTTTTATCACGCATACGTCCAAGATGAATGATTATATCAACGGCAGATGCAATCTGCATTCTTACAGCTTCCAAAGGAATCTCCATGCCCATAAGTACCATGGTTTCAAGCCTTGAAAGCATATCCCGGCTTGAATTAGCATGTCCGGTAGACAGCGAACCATCATGTCCGGTATTCATAGCCTGCAGCATATCTATGGCGGCCTCATCCCTAACCTCACCAACTATAATTCGATCAGGTCTCATCCTTAAACTTGTCTTTATCAAATCTCTTATGGTAATCTCATTTTCACCTTCAACATTTGCATTTCTTGCTTCAAGACTTATAAGATTAGGAATACCCTTAAGCTGAAGTTCTGCAGCATCCTCTATAGTTATTACTCTTTCATCTTTTGGAATATAAGCCGATAACGCATTTAAAAATGTTGTTTTGCCCGAACCTGTACCTCCTGAAATAAAAATGTTATATCCTGCTTTTACCAAAAGTTTTAAAAAATCTGCTGTTTTTTCATCCACGGCATCCAGCCGGATAAGCTTTTCCAAAGTCATAACATCTTTTGGAAATTTTCTTATAGTTATGACGGGTCCGTTTAACGCAACAGGATTTAAAACCATATTTACTCTCGAACCGTCCTTTAATCTTGCGTCAACAATAGGACTTGCTTCATTTATTCTCCTGTTACAATCAGCCACTATCTGCTGTACAACAGACTTTAGTTTTTCTTCGGACTCAAAACACTTTGAAGCCTTTTCGATTTTCCCGCTTCGTTCAAGGTATATGCAGTTATAACCATTTACCATGATTTCAGTTACACCTTCATCTTCTAAGTACTCTGTAAGCACATCCAGTCTTCTTAGCGAATTGAACAATTCCTTTCTTAACTCCACTTTTTCCTTTAATGGCAAATATCCGCTTTTATCTTCTTCCAAAATGCATCTGTCTATTATCCGGCTTATATCTTCATCTGTCGGTTCAATGCTTAAATCAAGCTCCATCAATACTTTATTTTTTAGTTTTCTTTTTACACCGTCCTCCATCTTTACATACCACTCCGAATTATAAATTCTCTCATAATCTTACTGTCATATTCTGTCCCGGGAACTTCTACATAGTTTATTTTTTGCTCCAATAATACGTTCTTTTTATCAGCCAACAAAGCTTTAAACATACCGAGTTTATTAATTGAATTTTTATCATTCAGTACAGTTACATAAACCTTATCCATGTCTGACATAATATCTATATCTGACATAGCCCCAATACCTATATCAAATACAATACGTTTGTAACTTTCGGCCTCCCTCAATACTTCTGCAAGCCACTTTATATGCTTGCGTTCAAGCTGTTTTAAATCCATATAATCAAGTGCAATAAACGCTTTCAATCCTGTTTCTTCATAGAGTTCTTCTATAGTTTCCGTAATCAAAAGGTTTTCACTAATAAGATAATACATAAACCGCTCATATATTTCTTTGTATCTTGAACTTGCATAGGTTTTATTGAAGCACCCCGAATACTCTTCAAATCCTATATAAAAGCTCTCACTATAGTAATTGCAAATTCCCCTTGCAAGCGATGTTTTGCCGGATCTCCCTATAGGGGAATATATTCCGTAAACATAGCTTGACATTTTTATATTCTGATTATCTTCATTGAGCAGGTGAGTTATAATTTCAGCTATCTTGTAAGTACTTTGATATTTGTAAATCAAAGCATTATCTTCATTAATTTTCTTAACATTCGACAGCCCCACCACCTTGACTTTAAAATCTTTCTTCTCGATACCTTCTTCCAGTAAAAGCAGATCCAGTCCGTTATACTCCAAATATTCTGTAATTGCCTCTACTCCTGAAAAAGCCGACACCCTTAGCGGTATTTCATTATTCATGTTTATATATTCCATAAAACCGACTACATAGCCTGTATCGCTGTCACATATTCCAATTCTATACTCCTGCAAAGTTATCACCCCTTTTACCATGCGCCTGTCATATTTAAGATTATGCTCATCATGCATGCCAGAAAAACCGGAACCGAAAGATGCATCCTTGAAAAGCTGTAACGAGTTTTTGATTTATCACTCATTAGCCTGAACAGCTTACAAATAACGCAAATCAATGAATAAATAGATGCTATGACAAACGTGGCAATGATTATAAATATTATTTTTTTAGATACAAATGCACCTATTCCCATAAGTAATTTGATGTCACCGGCACCAATCACCTTAATCAGGAACAGTATATAAAGCATAACTACAGGACAAAAAATTCCGAATAAGCTCATTTTCACGCCATTTAATCCATAAAAAAACAGATTAAAAAAGAGTCCTGAAACTACACCAAGGATGCATAACCGATTTGGTATCTTAAAGGTACGCAAATCACACACCATGGCAAAAAAAGCCAAAGTAACACTAAAGATATATTCTATATCCTTACCTCCTTTAATATTTAGTTACACGGTGAAATATTGTATTAATTAATAGATATTTCTGAGCCGACATACAGGCTTTGTGTCAGCTTTAGATATAGCCTTTCCCGGCTACATTTAGACTATAACATTATGCATGATATAAGTAAAGATTAAATTTTGCACCATTGTATCCAAAAGTTTACATTTCGATTCATAAAATGAGATTTATAACGTAAAAATCGGGCTTAAAAAAGCCCGAAATTTTTCCCGAATTTAAAAGTAATACGGAGGACATAATTTTGCCAAAAAATCCATTAAAACGCTGTATTTTCCTACATCTATGAACACTCCGCCGAGCACCATGGTAAATACCAGAAGAATCGGAAGAATTTTATAAAATGATTTGCTTCTTTTAAAAAGTAACCCTAAGATAAGCGATACACCTGAGACAACAATCATATACCAAAGAACATGTAATGCACTTCTTACAGGTGACATTTCTTTAAGCACAAGCATTATCAAAAATGTAGTTATTCCAAGCGGCAACACTGATGCCATTATATGGATAAACCTCAAAGATACTTTTTCTGCACGGCTCATCAAAAGATATATATTATTCTCTCTGTCAGTGATATAAGCCGCAGTTCCAAGTATTGCTGCTATATATATAAACAATCCTGAAATTTTCCTTATAGGCAGTTCCATTTTAGAATTTTGGGTAAGATTGGCATACTCATCATATTCTTTATCTGTATTAAAAAGCGTTTCCTCAACATTATAATTCTCAAATGTATTTTTTATATCAGATATTGCATTTATCAAAGAAGAATCCTGTTCGATAAGTTGCTGCTTTAAAATTTCAAAAGTAGTATATTTGAAGATTTTAACATATATTTCTTCGATGGCTACCATAGGCAAAAAAGATCCTGCAGTTACATATTCGGTTATAAAACCATCAAAATCTCTCAAAGCAGAATCATATATATACCCTTTGGGAATCGCAAAACCTGAATTTGCCTTTCCGCTTATCACGTCTTCTTTAAGCTGTTCAAGACTTTCGACTTCATAGAAAGTAAATACTGAATTACTATTTATAAGTTTCTCCATAAATAAACCCGCTTCAGGTGAAGAATCTTCACACAATACTGCAGCGGTTATATATAGACTCTTTTTTTCCGAAGGAATAAATGTATATAAAATGCTAAGTGAAAGCAAAAGTAAGAGCATAATAATATACACCGGCTGTTTGAACGTTCTTTTAATCATTATACCAAAGCGATTTAAAAACAGCTTCATACTTACCTCCCCTCAGTAAAGTATCCTCATAGTTAAATCAAGCAGATATGTCATAGGATTAACTTTTGCAACCTTGTGCATAAATTCAGGCATAAGCAAGAGAGGAACAAATCCTCCTGCAAGATATATCAAAACTACAACTCCAAGAAAAATCATAATATTTACAACATGCTCCGATTCTATCAAATTTGACAGGCAAAGCGTTAAACCCGCTATAAGAAGCAATACCGGAATTATCGTTATAAGCGAACTTATTCTTACACCTCTTTTAAACAGTAAAAGCAATATGAATATAATCAGATACAGTGTATAAAGTATTAAGGTTCCACATATCAGATTAGAAACAGCCAGCTTAAATTCATTAACACCGGATATTTTTTGCAGTATTTTATACGCCCTGTTATGTCCTTTATAATACGATGTAAGCTGAAAACACATAAGAAACATAATAAGTATAAGCATAGAGCAAGTAAATATCTGCTCTATTGAATACATACCTATAGAATCTATTTCATTTATTTTATAATTACCGGTTCTTGCAAATACATCAGTCATAAGTCTTGTATTTAAAGAATTATAACCTTTTTTCGTCTGTTCATCTTCAAATCCGTTGTCCCTTGCCACTTCCCTGTATGTCAGAACTGCCATACGTTCTGTATGATATAACTCGGAAATAATCGTAACTATATCATTTACAAGGTAAGACTCAAAGGATTCGTCCTCATTAAAAAAAACCTTTATAGCTGAATCCTCATCTCCCATATCATCTACAAAATTACCCGGAACAACCAAAAAGGCTTCAACTTCCTTATCCTTAAGCATGCGTCTTCCGGCATCCTCAGATTCAACAGGGATAAGCGCAGCGCTTTCCTTTACACTTTCCATATTTTTTATAATATCAATCTGACCCTGACCGAGTTCGTCACCTGAATTTACGAAATAAGCGACCTTAACAGAAGATGCCTTATCATTATCAAATACAAAATTTTTAGCATAATAAATAATTACACCTGCCATCACAACAAATATCGCAGCTGTAACCAAAAAGCCGGAAAGACTTTTTATCATTCTTTTAATGTCAGTTTTAAGGGTTCTCGCAAATTGACTGCTACCCGACATTTTTGTTCCCCCTAAGTAAATCTATATAACTTATATCTGCTTTATTATCAAGTTCTGTTACCTGACCATCATATATAAAAAATATCCTGTCGCAATAATCCAGAACAGACTCATCATGCGACGCGACAATCATAGTTCCACCTGCTGATTTAAAAACTGACATGTATTCCAGTATATCATGCTTTGCAACCATATCAAGAGCGGCAAAAGGCTCATCCATAAGCAAAATAGAAGGATTGGTTATAAGTGTTGCCGTTATGGAAAGTCTTTTTTTCATACCACCCGACAAATCCTTAACTTTCTTATCATAGAACTCATAAACCCCCAATAAGGATAAAGGCGGAGCACTTATTAGTCGAAGCATTTCTTCTTTATCAAGCTCAGACCATATCCTTAGATTATCTATACACGAAAGTTCTGCTATAAGTGGATTTTCCTGAGGTACATACCCTATATACTTTCTATATTCATCAGGCTTATCAGAAAGAAGCACATCGTTTATACCGATTTTTCCGCTCTCGGCTTTTTTTGCACCTGCAATTACAGAAAGCAAGGTAGACTTACCTGAACCATTGACACCGAGCAAGCCTATTATCTCCCCCGGAAGCGCAGTAAAACAGACATCCGACAGAATAGTTTTCTTTTTATATTTTATATTTACACCTTCAAGTTTTAACATAGATTATCTCCATATGCGACACGGGGGCGCTTCTCATTTTGTCACGTATGCGACAATGAGAAACGTCCCCGTGCTACACGTGTCACATGCCGAGAACCATTCCCGATTACATATCTTACTTATTCAGCCTTTTCAGGATAATACTTATCGTAATTTACAATCTCATCGATGAGCTTTGGAAGCATTTCTTCCATGTTGTCATCGTTGAACTGACAGGTACCAACTTTCTTGTGTCCGCCGCCGCCATATTTAAGCATAAGGCTTCCAACATCAACATGAGAAGTCTTATTAAGAATACTATAACCGACTGCAGCCGAGCATCCCATACCACCTTTACCGTTTACAATCCATACAGATATATTCTGTTCAGGATACATACTGTATATCATAAATCTGTTTCCTGTATATATAGGATCAACACCTCTTAAATCAGAAATAATAACATCCTTTTCAACTCTTGTATGAGCAGCTACCATTTCTTTGAACTTAGCTGTCTGCTCATTATATACATCTATTCTTTCTTTAACGTCAGGAAGATTGAGAATCTCCTCTGTACTCATAGTTCTGCACGCATCTATAAGTTCTTCCATAAGCTTATAATTTGGAATTGTAAACTGACGCCATCTGCCAAGTCCTGTTCTTGGATCCATAAGGAATCCTATAAGTATCCAACCCTTTGGATTAAGTACCTCATCTATAGTAAGGTTACCTGAGTCAACCTTATCTACCGCCTCCATCATCTCATCAAGATGTGAAAACTTTTCTGCGCCACCATAATACTCATATATAATTCTCGCACATGACGGAGTTACTCTGCTCTCACCCTTATACTTGCCTTCAAGCTGATTTCTCTCAAACTCGCTTGAATGATGATCAAACCATAGTCCACATCCTTCAACAAAAGGAACATTGGCAAGACAATCATTTTCATCCACCGGAACAAGTCCGTCCTGTAAATCCTTTGGATGTGCAAATTTCCAACTATCTATAATCCCGGCTTCCTTTAGAAGCGCACCACAAGCCAAGCCATCAAAGTCAGAACGTGTAATTAATCTCATTATGTATCCCCCTTAAATCGTATTTGGAATCATTTTTCATTTTTCCATAAACCTATTCCTATAATATAATATTTTTGTATTTATTTCAAGAACTATCTACTGCCTGTTATAATAATTTATTCCATCTGACGGGTTAAAATATGTTCTGATATATCCATCTGTCGATACAACTACAAACTCATTAGATATTTCAAGATAATAGACATCATCGCCATCCTCTTCTTCTGTCTTATGAAGTGAATTTTTGTTGAGAACAACTTTTCTTGCTGCCGCCTCATAATCTTCAGCTGAAGAAAAGCCCATCTCGATTCCATGCTTATCATAATGCTCATTTAACCTGTTAGCATTTCTAAATGTAAGTGGACGGTCATCAGATTCATCCTCGGTTTCTTCTAATTTTTCTTTATTATCTTCTTTTGTGTCCGCTTCATCTGTTTTTTCTTCTTTGGCAGCAATTTTTTCAGTTGTTGTTTCAGCCGTATCTTTCTCTGATATTTCTTCTGTTTTCGATACGGTTTCAGTTGTGACCGTCTCTGTCGTAACGACTTCTGTATTTTTTGTTTCAGTTGTTAAATCATTATCTTCTTTATTTCCGCCAACCTTACCTGATATAACCGATATTAAAACGATTACTATAACTATCGCAGAATAAAGAATTGAGTTATTCTTATTTTTCACATATTCTCCTTTTCATATTGTATATATTTGGATTTTGCCACATGCAAATGTATTAAAGACCGCGCGCTCCGTCACATAATATATTCATCTTAATTCCAAAAACATCGTTTCTAAAAGTTGCTTCAATTTCTATTCCAAGCTTACTGCAAAGTTTTTTTACCACATAAAGCCCAAGGCCGCTGCCCTCGCCATGTCTGTCCTTAGAACGCACAAAGGGTTCAAATATATCGTCTATATCTATATCATAGCCTTTTTCAACATCATTTTCAAATATAAGCTTCACCGAATCGTTGTTTTCATCATAAAAAACATTAAGTGTCAGCCGGCTATTTGCATACTTTCTCGCATTTGAAAATATATTTTCGAATATTCTTCTTAAATCATGTTCAATTGAATTAATTTTTATATTTTTTTCAGGCAACTCAAATTCAGCTTTTATGCCTTTTGCTTCAATCCATTCATTTTGTTCAAGCGCTATCTCAGAAATAAACGGAATAAGTGCTATCTCAGTTTTTGATAAAGTATCACTGTTTTCTACCAAAGATAAATCCAGGAAATCATCCGTAAGCTCACGTAAAAAACCAATTTTTCTTATTACTATCTTTAAATATTCTTTTTCTTTATCAGACAGCCCATCAGATTTATCCATGAGCTGCAGATAACCGGCTGCAGAGGTAAGCGGTGTTCTGAAATCATGAGATATACCGGCTATTATTCTCTGTAAATGCTCTCTATCCCTTGCATATTCCTTTAAATTCTCTTCAAGACTAAACACATAATCATTTATCGCATTTACAAGTTCAACACTTGAAGCACCAAAAGAATCAACCGTAAACGGTTGATTCCTTCCTGCATTTTTCTTTTCAATTATCTGTTTTTTTATGCTCTGCATTTCCCTGTTTATTGTATAAAGCCTGACTCCAAGTCCTATACATATCAAGAAAAGCAAAACACATACTATAATCGGTATATAATCCATATCTTTATTCACTAACCAAATATAATCAATTATTTATACAACCTCTTTTTCATAAATATATATGATAATCCACCTAAAATCAAGCTTTCTAAAACAAAACTCATAACAACCGCACACACAACCTCTCCGGTTATCTTTTCTCCAAATATACTCATCGGCTGCGACATAATCAGCCATCTATAGAATTTCATAGCTTTGCTCGGAGTATTTTCATAAGCAAATTCTACAATTGCTGAAATGATTGTATCTATAAGCATAAATCTCAAATAGCAGATCAACGGTCCGATTGCACTTCTAAATACTGTAGTCGCAAGTATGCCAAAAACCGCCGCATGAAATATCAATATGATGTATAAAAACACCCTTATCGCTATGTCGTCAAGTTCTCCATAACCCTTGATATTTCCAAATATAACTGTTGTAACTACTATTGAACCGCCAAGTATAACGACAATAGTTCCCGCTATAACGATACATTTACTGAAAATAATCTGTAATGGTCTTTTTCCGCTCATAACCTCATAGTAAACTGTCCTGTTACCAAATGTCACAGCAGTTAAAACAGAAGCCAGCATTGTCACAAAAAGCATAAGCAGCATTGCAGAATCACTGCTTGCATTTATGAGATATTCTCCGGCATTTTCAGGTGCATCTATAAACGGCATCACAACGCCAAATAAAATCAATATGAGTGCCATAAGCCAAAATCTCATGGTCTTTGTCATTCTGTACCATTCTGCTCTAAGTAATCTATTCATAGCCACCCCTCCTAATCTTCAACCCGGTTTCCTGTTTTTTTCAGGTAATATTCTTCTAAACTCTCACCCTCTTCACATAGCCTTGTAATTATAAAACCGGCATCTGTTATGGATTTGGATAACTTAACTATGTCATCTATACCCTCATAAAGTCTTATTTCGTCTTTTGCTCTTACTTTAAAGTCTTTTATGTTGAGTCTTTTTTCAATATATGCTGCTGTCTCTGATATCTTGTCCGTCTTAAGCGATATATAAGACCTTGCATGCTCTTTTAACTCTTCCTTGGATAGCTTTTCCACAAGCTCTCCTTTATTTATAATTATAAAATCTGTGCAGAGCTCATACAGTTCAGAAAGCAGGTGGCTGGATATAAGAATAGTTTTCTTATCCTCGATACAAAGTTTCTTTAAAATGTGTCTTACATATGCTATACCTTCAGGATCCAGTCCATTTACCGGCTCATCTAAAACAAGCACATCCGGATTTGGTAAAAGCGCCATGCCGATGCCAAGCCTTTGTTTCATGCCAAGTGAAAACCTTTTTGCAAGCTTATCCTTCGTATCGGCGAGGCCTACAAATTCAAGAATCTCATCAATCCTTTCCTTGCTCGCAACACCTCTTATATAACGTATAAACTCCAGATTCTGCCTTGCAGTCATACCGCCCTCAATAATAGGAGTTTCTATCATAAAACTTATCCTGTCTCTTACACTGTCGAGTTCCTTTTCCCCTTTTTTTTCAAAGAGACTAATCTCACCACTATCCGGCATGGCAAGGCCACCTATCATCTTCATAATAGTTGTCTTACCTGCACCATTGGGTCCGATAAGACCGTAGATACGACCTTCTTCTATATCAAATGAAACCTTATCAACTACGGTCGATGCCTTTTTCCTGCTTTTATATATCTTTGTAACATTTTCAAGACTTATTACACTTGCCATAGCTATCCCTCCGTTTTTTATTATAAATCAATAATAAAATATAATGGTTAATCAAAAGTTAAGTAAATGGTTAAGAAAAGGTTAAGATTAAAAATAGCAGGTATGCATTTGGGGACAGCTATTTACGCAATCTATATCCCATACCCCAGACTGTTTCTATGTAGTCAAAATCATCATACTTTCTGAGTTTATTTCGCAAATTACTCATATGCACCTTAAGAGTTGTATCTTCGACTATGTACTCCTCATTCCATACACTTTCATATATATTGGCCTTGGAAAAAAGCTTAGTGGGATTTTTTAAAAACAGTTCTAATATCTCATATTCCCTGGCGGTCAGCTCGATTTCATTTTCTTCAATATATACCCTTTTTGCATCAGTATCCATAATTATATTTTTGTATATAAGCTTCTTTTCACTTTGATTATCACTTGAATCATTGTCCTTATCCGGCTTGTTCGAAGCTCCACTTGCATTTCCTGAACTTCGTCTTAGCACTGCTTCTATACGTACGATAAGCTCGTCCAAATCAAATGGTTTGGTCATATAGTCATCTGCCCCAAGCCTTATCATATCAACCTTTGTATGAACCGAATCCTTTGCCGAAAGCATAATAACCGGAAGGTTTGAATGTGTCCTTAGTTCACTCAACACATTATCTCCACTCTTAAAAGGGAGCATGATATCAAGTATCGCCAAGTCAAATTCTTCTGATTTTTCCTTTAAAAGCCTTGAAGCTTTCATTCCGTCAAAAATACTTTCTATAGTATATGAATTTTCTTCAAGATATACTTTGATTAAATTGTTTATTTCCTTATCATCCTCGATAATTAATATTTTACTCATCTGTTATCTTAACCTTTAGCTTTTTATACTTTTTTATACTTTTTTATTTCTTTTATACTTTTTCGATATCTGTTCATACTCTCTTACCCTGATGCGCTCCAAGCTCCCTCATCCTCATATGAAGTGTATTGAGCACTTTCTTCTTATCTTTCGACCAGGTTGGTGCTATCAGTATCTTCTTCGGTCCGTCGCCGGTTACACGATGTATAACAACCTCGGGACTTATATTTTCCAAACATTCTATCACAAGTGAAATGTAACTATCCATATCCAATACTTCAAACCGGCCTTGTCGGTAATCATATAAAAGATCAGTTCCTTCAAGGACATGTAACAGTTGAAGCTTTATTCCAAAGGGCTTCCTTTCATTTACATATCTTACCGTATCAATCATCATTTCTCTTGTTTCATCTGGTAATCCAAGTATTATATGTGTTATATATGGAATACCTGTATCATCAAGTTTTTTAATCGCATCTTCATAAACCGATAAAGGATATCCGCGCCTTATATACTCTGCTGTCTTTTCGTGGATTGTCTGTAAGCCGAGTTCAACCCAGATGAACTTATCTTTTCCGAAATCAGACTCACTCGCTATCTTAACGTCTTTCATTGAACCACTTTCAGGTTTATTCTCCATATTAAACTTTTCTTTTAATTCACGCAAAAGTTCAAGTACATCTTCACCTAAACAGTCCGGTCTGGTTGCTATGGATATTCCGACTACATCTTCATGTGAAAGAGCTTCACTCCATATTTTTCGCAGATACCCGATATCTCCGTAAGTATTGGTAAAGGCCTGAAAGTAGATTACAAATTTGTTTCCGACTTTTTTATTAAACTTACATATCCCTTTTTCGATTTGTCTGCTTACATAATCCGTACTATTTATTGTCCTGTCATATTCTTTATCATTGACAGACTCAATATTCAATCCAGACATATCTACAGCAAAATCTCCGCTTCCACCCCGACTGCAAAAAATACAGCCGCGACTTCCGAGCGTTCCGTCCCTGTTGGGACAGGTAAGCCCGGCATCTACGGCTATCTTGTAAATCTTTTCACCATATATATTTTTAAAATATGCATTTAACGAATAATAAGGCTTGTTCAGCCAATTATTAAACTCCATTTTCCTACCACCTATACCTGTGAAGCTGGCCCTGTTCTTCAAGTCCTGGAAATCCCTGCTGCCTTAAGGCCTCATAAAGTATAACAGCTACCGAGTTAGACAGATTAAGAGAGCGTTCTTCCGGCATCATCGGTATACGCACACAGGTTTCCTTATTATCAAGCAAAATCTCCTCCGGTATACCGGCACTTTCCTTACCAAACATTATATAGGCATCATCCTCATAGGTCACATCAGTATATGTCTGCTTTGATTTGGTTGTCGCCATATAAATCTTCGCACCGGGATTTTTATCCAAAAAATCCTGATAATCATCATATATGGTGACATCAAGCTTGTCCCAGTAATCAAGTCCCGCGCGCTTTAACATTTTATCATTTATACGAAAGCCCAACGGCTCTATCAGATGAAGTCTTGTCCCCGTCGCTACACAAGTACGGCCTATGTTACCTGTATTCGCCGGCATCTCAGGTTCAAGCAAAACTATATTAAGCATTTTTTTCCCTCAGTCTTGTGATAAATCTTTCAATTCTTCCCATCGCCTCTCTCAACTCATCGATAGAGTACGCATAAGATATTCTGAGGAAACCTTCTCCGCAGTCACCAAAAGCCGTACCCGGAACAACTGCGAGCTTTTCCTCCTGAAGAAGTCTTGTTGCAAATTCATCACTTGTTATTCCAAATTCTTTTATACATGGGAACATATAAAATGCGCCCTTTGGTTCAAAGCACGGAAGTCCCATTTCTTCAAATGCTTTAAGAAGGAAATGTCTTCTCTTGTCATAGGACTCTCTCATCTTTTCGATGTCCTTGTCTCCCTCTTTGATTGCACTTATCGCAGCATACTGGCTTGTAGTAGGTGCACACATAATTGCAAACTGATGAACTTTAGTCATCTGCTCAGCAATTACCTGAGGTGCAAGAGCATAACCAAGCCTCCATCCAGTCATGGCATAAGCCTTTGAAAAACCATTTATAATAATCGTTCTTTCCTTCATACCCGGAAATGAACCTATGGTACAATGTGTATAACCACCATATGTAAGTTCAGAATAAATCTCATCTGAAATAACAAATATATCCTTTTC
Organism: uncultured Lachnospiraceae bacterium; assembly: GCA_902800325.1. Taxonomy (GTDB): domain Bacteria; phylum Bacillota; class Clostridia; order Lachnospirales; family Lachnospiraceae; genus Coprococcus_C. The sequence goes on along the minus strand of CADCDW010000002.1, from coordinate 9,257 downwards.
CTTACATATATCCGCAATCGGTGCAAGGTCTTCCTTTGTCATAATAGCGCCTGTCGGATTGCTCGGATATGCAAGTATAAGTATTTTGGTTTTATCTGTTATCGCTGCCAGTAATTCTTCCGGCGTTAGTCTGAATTCATTTTCATTTTTTAACTCAATCGTAACCGGAACACCGCCTGCAAGTTCTACACAAGGTACATATGATACATAGCAAGGCTCAGGTATAATAACTTCATCGCCCGGATCAAGCATAGCACGAAGTGCAACATCTATACCCTCACTTCCTCCGACCGTAAGAAGTGCCTCATGCCTGTAGTCGTAGTCAACACCATATTTTCTCTTGTACCATTTGCATATTTCTTCTCTAAGTTCAAGAAGACCTGAGTTAGATGTATAAAATGTTCTTCCCTTTTCAAGTGAGTAAATACCTTCTTCACGTATGTGCCAAGGTGTATCAAAATCCGGTTCACCTACACCGAGTGAAATCGCCTCCGGCATCTCACTTACTATATCAAAAAATTTTCTTATGCCCGAAGGCTTGATATCCTGAATTGTCTTAGATAATGGATTTCTCATGGAATAATTGCCAACCTTTCATCTTTTTTCTCAACGTCAAATATAATACCGTGATCTTTGTATTTTTTAAGGACAAAATTAGTAGAGGTACTTACAACAGTTTCCATAACCGCAAGCTTGTTTGATACAAACATGGAAACCTCCTTAAGCGTCTTCCCCTGAAGTATAACAGTAAAATCAAACGCACCCGCCATGAGGTATACGGCACTTACCTCCTCAAAATTATATATTCTTTCTGCGATTTTATCAAAGCCCTGTCCACGCTGTGGAGTAACCTTAATCTCGATAAGTGCAGTTACTTTTTCTTCTGCAACCTTATCCCAGTCAATCATGGTATGATAACCGCAAATAACCTTTTTATCCTCCATAGCCTTGATATCCGCCGCGACTTTTTCCTCATCAAGTCCAAGCATATCCGCTATATCTTTAACAGAGAGCTTGCTGTCAGTTTCCAAAAGCTTTAAAATCTCAGTATTCATATAATAAACCTCTTTTCTATCACGACCGGCGTGATTATTATAATCTTTTTTATGTCAAATTTATTCTAATAACTTTATATATCTCGTCACCCTTTACCGGTGAAAGAAATCTCTTTTCGGGATTATCCTTATCGCCTAATATAACGGCTTTATCATTATTGTCTGCTACCTCGCCTATAACAGCCGCAGGTATTCCGCAAGCAACGATTCCATTTATTTTTTCATAGAAGCTTTTCTCATCTTTTTTATCGTCACCTATAACCGCTACAACCGATCCGGTTCCCTCAAGCATATAAGGATTTATATCAAAAAACTCACTTATCTCAACCGTTTCCTGCTTAATCGGTATAGCTGCATGATTTATCTTTATTCCATGCTTTATCCTGACTCCAAGCTGCCAGAGTGCCCCATATATCCCACCGTGCGAAACATCATGCATATATAGGACATCTTTACCGTATGTATCGATAAGCTTACGAACCTTGCCTTCTATAGCATAATCCTCTTTGTTAAAATATGCTCCTTCTATGTAACTATATGCAAACCTTTTACCAAGTTCCTCATGCTTTTTTCTTGCTATGATATCCGTACCCATCAGTCCGGCAAGACCAAGCATGATAATTTTGTCATTTGCTTTTATACTTTTAATATCCTGCTTATATGAAAATTCACGCAATACAGTATTATCTTTATCTTTTATGTAAGCATCCACTTTACCATAAGCCGTAACTACAAAACCTGCTTTATTAAAATGCATTCCAATTTCTGTATGACCGCCAAGAATCTGAACAGCCTCATGGTCAGCAAGCAAATTAAATTCCTTCATATAAAGCTTTATATCTGCCTCAGTCACATCCTCCGGAAGCAGCATAACAAGCCTTACTCCAATGGGCATTGCTCCTGAAACTGCCAGATTATTCATCGCCTTAACCCATGCAATATAAGGAATCTCGGACACTCCTTCACATGAAGCCCAATCACCAACTAACGAAAAATCATTGCCTATTCCTGCTCCCTGTATCATGTCCTTATTATGTTTTCTAATATGTTTTGTAACAGAACGAGTATTGACAAGTTCATTTAAGGTTCCTAATTCCATAGAGTCCTCATTTACCTATTGACTTATTTATATCTTTTAACCTCATAATCCATCATATATACGGAAGCTTAATCTATGTTTCAAAAAACTACTCTATAGGTGCATCTGCAGGAGGGTCTTCCGCAGGTGCAGGATTGGCAGGTGCCTCAGCAGGTGCGGCAGGCGCTTCGGTCGGTACATCTGCTGGTGCCTCTGTACTCGCCTCATCAGGATTACTCTCAGCAGTTTCCTCTGCCGGTGCATCAGGGCCTACAGTTACATGCTCCGGAGTACACATATACTGACTTGTATTGATCTTTACAGAATCCGTAAGCTGACCATCTACATAAATATGCTTCCAAAGTTCAGCCACATATCCGGTATGTGCTTTCTGTGTTACAACTCTTGAACCCGGCTCCATGCTTTCATCCACATCAACTATAGGTTCTCCCGGTGATATAGTATCTACAAGAACCGACTCAAATTCAAGAGTCCTGTTTTCAGGTCTGGTTTCCTTGCCAAAGAGTGCAAATGTAATCTCTCCATTTTCACATGCTCCGGCTATATATATAGGTGTATCCGTATTATTTCTGAATTTAAAATTCTTTACATCTCCCGAAATAGCAGCATCCTGAGCAAGCTGTACATATCCGACTGTAAGACTGTGGTTAGCTCGCTGCGTTACTTCAAGCTCTGCATATAAAACAGCATTATAAAGTGTTGTGGAAACCTGACAGACTCCACCACCAAGTCCCTGTACCACTTGGCCGTTACTGTATTCGGCAGCATAATGATATCCATTTTCCTCGGTATAAGGTCTTATCGTTGCATCGGTATCAAATTCTTCTCCCGGAAGTACAAGCGTGCCATTTATAAAATTACATGCATTTTCAACATTGGCCATACGTCCGGCATCACCACTGTAGGTAGTAGTATATTCACCGAGCTTATCCGTTACGCCATTTAAAGCGTCACTTGTAACCTCAGGTTCTGCTTCCGTATGCACAAGCTCCATATTTAAATTACTAAAATCGGATGCGGTATTAATTATATTTTGAAACTGTTCGATACTTGCCTGATTATCTACAGCTATACCCACTGCTTCAGGCTGAATCTGAAATGAACCATCTACCATCTGAATAGACGCAGATGTCGGTTCGACATTGAAACCGGCAAAAACATTTTCAAGGTTGGTGTAAGCATCTCCACTAAGTGAAAAATTAAGTTCAAGCTCTTTTGAGCCACCATTTTCAAGATCTTTCTTTTCTTTAAATCTCTTTAGAACATTTCCCTTTCGGCCATAATTATATGCGGTTTGAACAACACGGTTTGCGTCTGTTGAAACTCCTATGTCAGAAAGCGGAACAGTAACTGTGTTTTCACCACAGGTAAAAGTTACAGATGCAGCATTTACACTATCAACAAAGGATGCGCATGCGCCTCTTGCCTCATCTAAGGTCATACCGCCTACATTGGTGCTTCCTACATAGATGTTAGGAAGGATTCTTCCGTCACCGGAAACATTGCTTTCAGGTTCAGCACTCTGCGGTTCAACTACAGCAGTATCCTGAGGCACCTCCTCTGCCTGAGTTTCAACCGGCACGTCACCTTCAGTTCCCTCTGCGGCAACTTCCTCCGGTGCCACACCCCCGGCTTCCTCTGCAACAACTTCCTCCGGTGCTACACCCTCCGCCTGCTCAGCATTTATATTATATGGGCAAACCGATACTGCACCTATTACTATGCCGCAAGCCAGAGCAGCTCCTTTGGTTCTTATTTTCTTTAATAAATTTAGCTTATCACTTTTCATTATAATACCGCCATCCTTGAAAAAATATAATAATAATGGTATCCTATCTTAAAATGCAGATACCAAAAGTGTTATAACCATAGCCAAAACCAAAACTATACAGATTATAGCAGATATAAGCTTTTGTTTCTTTTTGTTATTGAAATTAATCATTACCTTAAAACCTCCTGAAAGGAAAAAAATTATGGGTTACGTAAATTATATAATAATATGTGCAACATTACTGATTGGCTTTGCAGCATTTCGTGCCATAGCATACCAAAACAAAAAAGCCAAACGCTCACTTGCAGAATTCTGGAATCGCGAAAGCGAAGCAAATTCTGTAAGACGTGCAGATATATCCAATCTTGATTATATCACGTTATCCTTTGATAAACTGCCTATAAATGAGGTAAAAATTGCCGGTTTTTCTGACATTTATGACGAACTGACACGTCTTTCGGAAAAAAAATTTATAAATTTATCCGGATATACCAATACCGACCTTAAAATGATGTACGGTCCGGCAAACCTCGAAGCCCTAAGCGAGTATGACAACAATTACAGTCAACTGATAAGACTTTTAAATAAGCTTTCAAAAGATTTTATGAATATTGACAAAACCGATGCTGCCAAAAAGGTTTTGGAATACAGCATAGAAATCGGTTCTGACTTAAGCTCCGACTTTGAAATGCTTGGTAAGATATACCTTAACTCAAAGGATAAAGCCGGTTTCAAAAATCTCGAAGAAAAGGCCGAAGCTATAAATTCTTTATCCAAAAATCTGATTATAAACAAATTAGATAGCATTAAAAATCAAAACAATGCCAACTAATATCCAACCAAATATACATACCTGCTTATTGATATCTGAAGCCGATTAATATCTGATACCAATGGATACCTATAGCTGATTGGTATCTTAAGCTAAGTGATATCTGAAATGCATGTTGTCAATCTGCTTTTTTCTTACCTTTAGCCGACGGACAAACTCCTGCCAAAACACACTCACTGCACTTAGGTCTTCTTGCTATGCATATTTTTCTTCCGTGCGCGATAATCTGCAGATTATAAAGAATCCACTGCTCCTTTGGCAGACATTTCATAAGGTCATATTCTATTTTAACAGGATCCTGTTCCTTAGTAAGTCCAAGGAGATTTGATATCCTCTTAACATGTGTATCAACAACTATACTCGGTTCATCAAAGATATTGCCCCTTATAACATTGGCCGTCTTTCTGCCAACTCCCGAAAGCTTTGTCAATTCCCCGATATCCGAAGGCACATCTCCACCATGTCTTTCAATCACTTCATTTGCACACGCTATAATATTTTTAGCCTTATTCTTATAGAAGCCTGTGGAGTAGATATCTTTCTCAAGCTCTGATTGATTGGCTTTGGCAAATGCATAGACATCAGGATATTTAACAAATAAATCCTTTGTCACTATATTGACCCTTGCATCCGTACACTGGGCGCTAAGTATAGTCGCAACCAGAAGCTCCCACGCATTTTTGTGGTCCAGATAACATTTATAATCCGTACCATACTCTTCATTTAATATTTTAACAATTTCTTTAACACGTTCTTTTTTAGTCATTATGTACCTTTTTTATCAACCATCCCAAAAACCGCTTTATATCATTAACACATTACCGGTATATATCACATGACGCAGTATCATAAATACTATTTTATATCATAAAGGCAATACCATTATATATCACATGATGCATATGTCAAAAGCACCTTTTGACGCCAAGTAACTGTCATTCAATCTGTCCGAGCAGGTAATTGATAAACTGTTGAGCGGTTCTGCCTGAAACTCCTCCATGTGAAAGTTCCCATTTGTTAGCTTCAGCACAGAGTTCTTCTTCACTTAACTTAATCATCGGATAACGCTTTGCTATCTCCGTAACTATAGTATTGAACTCCTTCTTTGAAGGCTTTGAGAAACTTATGGTAACACCAAATCTGTTTACCAGAGACAATTTTTCCTGCATAGTATCAGACTTATGCATTCCGTTATCCACAACAACATCATCACGATCATTCCATGTTTCCTTGATAATATGTCTTCTGTTAGATGTTGCATATATAAGTACATTGTCCGGTTTGGTCTCAAGCCCACCCTCGATAACTGCTTTTAAGTACTTATATTCTATCTCAAACTCTTCAAACGAAAGGTCGTCCATATATATGATAAACTTGTAATTTCTGTTTTTTATATGAGAAATAACAGCAGACAAGTCCCGGAACTGATGCTTATAAATCTCAATCATTCTAAGTCCCTGCTCGTAATACTCATTTATAATCGCTTTTATACTTGTCGATTTTCCGGTTCCACTATCGCCAAATAAAAGAACATTATTGGCTTTTTTACCACTTACAAAGGCCTCCGTATTGTCCACAAGCTTCTTTTTCTGGATCTCATATCCGATAAGGTCGGAAAGCATAACCTTGTCAGTATTATTGATTGCGATAAACTCCAAATCCTTACCGTCTTCGTGACTTATACGAAACGCCTTATTTAGACCAAACATACCTACACCGTAGTGCTTATAAAAGTCGGTCATAATATCGAAAATCTCATCAACACTTTTTGCTTCACTCACGTGGTCACTTATATACCTTACTTTTTCACTGACATTTTGATTATACATCTGTTCCTTCTTAGGAAGTGATTTATAGTTTGTTATCGTGGAAAAGCAGTCTATTCCAAGTTCCTCTTCTATCTTTGAGAAATCATAATGAAAAAGTCTGTCAAATATAGCATAATCATTTTTGGCAAATTTATTGACCGTTCCATCACCTGCCCCCACTTTTTCACAGGTAAGTGTAAACGAATTCTCATTGGTTATAAGATAAAAAGCAAGATAATCCTGCCATAGATTCCTGTTAAAACCATAGCTTGTCGCTACATCCAAAATACGCTTTACCTGACTGTAAAATCTGCTTGTGATAGTCGCATCATCAGCAAGATTATTGTCCCTGTCATGAAAAATTTCTGCCATTTTATATAATATACTGTCACCGCTTAAATCACGATAAAGTACAAGTCCGGAAATATCTTTATACATAGCTGCTCCTTCTGCATATATTTAATATAAGTTTTTACTATAAGCCCAGTGCACCGATAAATAATTAACTAGTGCATCCGTTTTCAAATACTTCGACTATTAACGCCGCATAAATTATCATTCTGCAAGGCGTCTCGAACGAGTCGTAGGGTGGCATCGACGACTGATGACAACGCAGTAGCTGAAAAATTTATCAAGCGATTGTGCCGGTTATTTATTTTTCGGTGTACTATCCCTATCGCTTGCCTAAGTCTCCGAATCACGCATGATAAAAGCCTCGACACAGCCCATTCCGACTACTTCATAAGCTTAATATCTCCAACAACAGGAAGCGGCTGCGTACTGTTGTTAGCTGCTGATATAATACCTGCAACAGCCATTATAAATATAACTAGTCCTATAAGTCCAAACACTACAGCTCCCAAAATCCTGATAATAGGAATCAAGGCAAAAACGCCACTGACAGCACTGCATACTGTAGCACATATATTTAATATAAGTGCCTGATTTAAATGATGCTTTACAAATTCATCATCAGGTTCACCTGCGATAAGTGCTATAATCCAGCCTACCCATGTGATATAACTTATAATACCTGCAGTTCTTGCTTTCATTTTATAAAATCCTCCTTGATATTTTTAATATAAACACTATATTTGCTTTATATATAAACATTGCATATATTTTACCATTCAATTCCCACAAATACAATAAAAAACAAATTAAAAGAAGCTTTATTCACAGATTTAACAAATGTTTTATGCTGATTATTAACAAAATCTTAAAATGTTCAATAAAAAACACGACAGAAACAACTCCCTGTCGTGATTTTTATATATTTATTTAGTTATTGCCGTACCATGCGATACCTTCATCATTCCAGCCTATGCTTTTAAGATGGTCTCTCTCACCGGCATTGGTTGTATAATGATGTGATCCTGCTCCTGTAGCATTAGGATTATATAATCTGTATAACGGCTGTGCATCCTCACCGCTTGAATACCATCCTATACCTTCATAGTTCCATCCTACGCTGACAAGATGATCCTTTTCTGCGGAATTGGTCGTATAATGATGATCGCCTGCATTTGGATTATAGAGACGATATACCGGTTTATCTGAACTAACAGGCGCATTCCATGCTATGCCCTCATAATCCCAGCCTATACTATCCAGATAGTCTTTTTCAGATACATTTGATGTATAAAAATGTTCTCCGCTGTTTGGATTATAGAGACGGTACATAGTTGCACATTTTGTCTTTTTAAACTCCGGATAACTTCCCTTTGGATAATAATCATATGTATATATATGGGTAAAGGTTGTATTGTCACGAGTTTCTTTTTGAATAATCTTTACCATGTCCCCATCCGAATCGTATTCATATTCATATGTCGTTATACTATCAATCGTGACATTTCCGGCACTGTCATAATGAGTTTCTCTTGTCAGATATCCTTTAGAATTATATTCATCCGTTCTATAAATATATCCTTTATTATTCTTACGGCTCATTCTTATACAGTTACCATCTGTATCATACTCATATAGCTTTGTTTCATCATAATAGTCATCAAATTCCTTTATACGATTTCCCTTTGAATCATACTCATAAGTAGATGTAGAAAAAAGATATTCCTTACCGGCTAAAGTTGAATTAGGATCATCGTCTTTATAATAATATCTTTCCTTAATACACTTTCCTGCGGAATCATATTCGTATTCAAATCTTTCAATATTCTGCAACTCAAAAGTTCCACTAAACTCGTCAGTATAATTACTGATTTTTTTTAAATCACCGTTATCATAATATTCATATTCATTTTTATAGCCCCATTTGCCATCATTTACGGAAGATGTACACTTTACCAATTGTCCCTTACTATTATATTCATACTGGGCATGTCCGGCATTTTTATGTCCCACATAATCAGAGTAACAATATGCCTCTTTAATATTTTTAACAGAATTATTAGTAAAAAACTCATTGGTCCAAATCCATGACATTCCGGCCGTTCCCGGAATATTATTCTTATCAGCCATAATACCATAAAGGCCCTGCTCAACTATAAATTCATCTTCTTCTGTGATTACATCTTCCTCTAAATCCTCTTCCGGCTCCTCATTAATTATATCATCTGCATTATCTGTTATTGAATCAGCATCCACATTAGGTTCAGCTTCGATATCCAAATCCGTGTCTGCTTCAGTTTCAGTCTCTTGGACGTCTTCTACCTCATTACCTTCAACAGTT
>CADCDW010000001.1 GCA_902800325.1 uncultured Lachnospiraceae bacterium | reverse complement strand
AAGGAAGATGTTGATTTTGCGACTGACATAGGTCTGACATATGGTGTATTTGGATATTTAGGTAATAAAATAAATAGCAGACCTAAACAGCCAGACGAGATTGCAGCTGAAGAATATGGTGGAAAGAACAATTATGGAAATACAAGTGAAAATGTTGGCAAGACTAGCTATGGAAAGTCAAGTGAAAATGTTGGAAAGGGGGGAAGTAAGTATGTAAAGGCATCTTTGTGGGAGCGAATAAGAACGAAAACTGCAAAAGTTGGTGATATAAATCCTAATCCCCTAGATGAGTTTTCTAATCCCCAAATTGGACCAAATGAAAGTGCTGTTTCAAGATATATTAAAGAAATTAATACAAATGTACAATTTCTGAACCAATAGAAGTTCAAAAACTTTCTAGTGGGGGATATGAAATAGTCAATGGACATCATAGATGGCTAGCGGCAATAAAAACTGGGTTAAAAGAAGTTCCAATAAAGATAGTGAATTATGAGAATTAGTATGGGTGAGTTATGAAAGAGTACAATTATAAAAGTATTAAGAAATTTGATAAATTCGGAATAGAATTTAAGGATGGATATATTATTAATTTTATTGAATGCAGAATGAATTGGGCTGATAGTAGAAAAATAAACTATACTGATTCAGTTTGTGTCGCTGATAGATTTTTTTCTATAGGTAATTCATATTTTATATTTTACACTAATGAAAGAGTAAAAATAATATTTACGAAGTCCATTTTTCCTTGGAACACTAAACATAGAAAAAAATTTTTAGAAATACAAATTGGGTTAAATCGTTATGGATATTCATCATATGATTGTTCTTGAATGTCAATACTTTAGCACCACCAACCCTCCCCCCTCAAAGCCAACCATATATAAATCCAACCACCATCCCGAACCTGAATCGCCTCTCAGCTACGCTGATGTCAGTCGATGAGGGTGAGGGTAGCGAGTTACGGTAGTAACGAGCAAGATACAGCGGTTTTAGCCCCTGTTGGGAATACTTAAGCAAAAATCAATAACAAATTTTTTCAGTTTAGTTCGAATAAGCTGATATACGAGCACTCTTAACAAATCATTTTTGTTAGGAGTGTTTTCTTATGACTAAAATTCAATCTATTAATTCAAATCAGCTTTATATAGCTCATAATGCAAAAGTATCGCTTAAGTTAGCAGGTAACACAGCGCAGGTTACTTTTACAGCTGGTAAAAACAAGAAGTGTCCTATAAAAAATCTATCAAAGGATGAGTTCGTGGCTTTATCGACAGGTGAGGTAAAGAAACTCTTTATTTTAAAGCGTATCATTCAGATGTTGAATATATAGATGATGATAAGAATCAATTATTAGTTCAATATCAGCTATAAAAATATCTTCTTGTATGGATTCGCTCAAGAGAGTATACTGTTAACAAAAAGGGGATTATAATTAGGATTAAATTTGTGAATAGTATGGAAATTAATAAATATGCATATAAGCTGATGGAACTTGCAAAAGACAATATATTAATCAGATACAGGTTTTTTGACCTTGCACTCGCAAACTTAAAACCTGTACCCGAGACCGGGTGTGACTGCTTTTATCAAAAGAAAGATAAGTTTTACTACGATCCGGTTTATCTTTTGCGAAGATATATGGATGAAGAGCATATTGCCGTCAGAACTTATATGCATATTCTTTTGCATAATATCCTGCTTCATAATTTCAATGTCAACAAGCTTGATAAATCTTATTGGAATCTTGCTTCGGATATAGCAGTGGAAAATATAATTCTTGATATGGATTTTAGTGCTGCGTCACTTTCGCACGATGAAGAAGAAAGGAAGATAATAAATACACTTAAGAAAAATATACCTGTTTTTACAGCGGACAGAATCTATAGATTTTTTATGACTATCGGAATCAGCGAGGAGGCAAAAGAAAAATATGAGAGCTTATTTGCCATAGACAGACACATTTATTGGAACAAAGATAATGAAGAAAATCAAAATGATAAAGATGAAATAATTATATCCAAAGAGGATTGGGAAAAAATCTCAAGGAGAATAAAAACCGAAATATCTAATTTTTCTAAAAATAAAAATCTTTTAGAGGATATAACAGATAATATAGACTATGCGATAAGAAAAAGATATAATTACAGAGAACTTTTATCACATTTTATGGTTATGAATGAGGAGATAACCGTAAACGATGATGAGTTTGATTATATATATTATACCTATGGACTTTCCACATATGGCAATATGCCTCTTATAGAACCGCTTGAATATAAAGAGGATAAGAAAATAAAGGAGTTTGCGATAGCACTTGATACTTCTGCTTCGTGCAACGGCGAGATTATAAAGAAGTTTCTTGTTAAAACCTATGATATACTTCAAAATGAAGAAAGTTTTTTTAATAAAATAAATCTTCATATCATTCAGTGTGATGACAGGATTCAGAAGGATACAAAGATTGAAAGTAAAAGTGATTTTGATTATTTTATAAACAATTTAAGACTGAAAGGACATGGGGCGACAGACTTCACTCCGGTTTTTGATTATATAGAACGGCTTAAAAATGAAAAAGAATTTAAGAATCTTAAGGGCTTGATTTATTTTACCGACGGATATGGTACATTTCCCGAGAAGATGCCGGACTATGAAGTGTTGTTTGCATTTTTATATGAAGATATGGGCAGACCCAAGGTTCCGGGATGGGCTATGCAGGTTGTGATGGAGGACGAGTTATATGAATATTGAGCAGGCAAAGGAATATATAAAAGATTCCGTAAAGATTTATCTAAAAAAAGACCGTTACGGAGAATATAAAATACCTGTTGTAAGACAGAGACCTATTTTTTTACTTGGAGCTCCGGGTATAGGTAAGACTGCGATTATGGAACAGATAGCAAGTGAGCTTTCCATAGCACTTGTCTCATATTCGATGTCTCATCATACAAGACAGTCGGCACTTGGCCTTCCATTTATAAAACATAAGAGCTATGAGGGCATGGAGTATGACGTATCGGAATATACCATGAGCGAGATAATTGCTTCGATTTATGAGATAATGGACGAAAGTGGGATAAAGGAGGGGATTCTTTTTCTTGATGAGATAAATTGTGTTTCTGAGACTCTGGCACCTTCCATGTTGCAGTTTTTACAATATAAAACCTTTGGAAGACACAAGATTCCGGAAGGGTGGGTTGTTGTTACTGCGGGTAATCCGCCGGAATATAATAAGTCCGTTCGTGAGTTTGATATAGTTACTTTGGACAGATTAAAGGTTATAAATGTTGAAGCTGACTATCCAACCTGGAAAAAATATGCACTTGAAAAGGGTATACATAGTTCTATAATTAACTTTCTTGATATAAATAAAGACTATTTTTATTATATGGAAACCACTGTAAAGGGCAGGATGTATATAACAGCCAGAGGCTGGGAGGACCTATCGGAGATAATTTATATGTACGAGGAGGACAATATAAAAGTTTCCGAAGAACTTATAGAACAGTATATAAGAAATGAAACTGTCGTGAAAGAATTTGCGGCTTACTATGATTTGTTTAACAAATATAAAAAAGATTATATGGTTTACGGGCTGCTTGATGATAATATTGCTGATGCTACAGTTGAAAAAGCAAGGAAAGCGGATATAGACGAAAGGTTTTCGCTTTTGGGCATGCTGCTTGATATTGTTTTAAATGATATAAAAGCATGTATGGATATGGCAGATTATCTTTCTGAGCTTTTGGTTATGCTTAAGGCTCTAAGGGATAAAGAAGATAGATACGATTTTCTGGAAACGATGAATAATAATAAAAAGAATTTATACGATAAGAGACTCAAAGCAAATTCTTTGGATATTAAAGAAAAGGCTAAAGCGAGAAGAATTATAGAATTTTTAAATGATTCACTTAAGATTATATCGTCCCGGAGTGCTTTTGATGATGAAAGTGTTTTTTCTGTAGTTAAAGAAAAATATGAGGCTGAGGTTTTGGATATGCGAAGGCTTTCTGATAAGGCAAAATCAAGACTTCATAATTTGTTTGATTTTACGGATAGGGCGTTTGATGAAGGCAATGAAATGCTTGTTCTGGTTACGGAACTGACAGCCGGTAAGGCCGGTTCGGAATTTATAAGTATGTTTGGAAGTGAGGATTACGATAAATATAATTCTAAGCTTATGCTTTCTGACAGACAAAATATATTAAAGAAGCAGATTGAAAATGTTGTCTTTGAGACAGCATTATGATAAAATAAAAAAGATTATGAAGTCAAATGTGTATAAATTATGTGACTTGTTGTCCGTAGATCTGATTTGAATGGAGGTTTAACTATGAACAATAAAATAATAAATAAATTTTTTTCGTTATTTTTGGTATTTGTTTTAATTTTATCCTTCGGAAAAATCGATTCACAAGCCGAAAGCGGTGATTATACGATCGTTGTCAATGTAACTCATAATGTGGTTACAGTGTATCGTGGTGGACAGCCTATAAAGGCTATGACCTGTTCGACAGGTACATCTACACCTCGAAGCGGAACATATAGGACAAGTGATAAGTATACATGGCATTATCTTGTTGGTGGTGTTTGCGGACAGTATTGTACAAGAATTACAGGTGCGATATTATTTCATTCTGTCCCTTATACCAGATTTGGTGATAATTCTTCATTGGAATACTGGGAGTATGATAAGCTTGGAACCAGTGCGTCACTTGGATGCGTAAGACTTTGTGTTGAGGATGCAAAGTGGATATACGATAATTGTGCAAAAGCTACATCAGTCACCTTTGTTACAGACGATACAATGCCACTCGGAAAACCGGATACTTACAAGATATCTTCCATGCCGGGATATATAAGAGGATGGGATCCGACCGATCCTGCGGCCGGTAATCCATGGAACATATATACCAACGAGTCATGTTTTAATGCAAGGTATTATGCTGACAATAATCCGGATTTAAAGTCAGCCTTTGGATATGATGAAACCGGTCTTTTAAGGCATTGGATTAATTATGGAGTCGGTGAAGGAAGAAGAGCAAGCAGGGAATTTGATTTGAGCTATTATAAGAATTCATATGCAGATTTAAGAGCAGCATTTGGAGATGACAATCTTGCTTACATTAACCATTATATAAATTGTGGTAAAAATGAGGGGAGAAAAGCTGCTGAAAATTATGTAAATGATTCTGAAGTTGAAGAACTTATCTATAACGGCCTTAGCTATGCACCCATATATAATTATGAATATTATGTAGCTCATAACGGTGATGTATATAATGCATTTGGTGATAACAAAAAAGCAGTATTTGATCACTTTTTAACCTATGGCATGTCGGAAGGAAGACAGGCCTCGGCAGGTTTTAATGTTAAAACATATAAAAACAATTATGGCGATTTACAAAATGCCTTTGGCGATGATTGGAAAAGCTATTATATACATTTTCTTACATATGGTATAAGTGAAGGAAGAAATGCCGGAGGAACGTCAGATTCTTCATCGAAAGCTCAATCCAATGTTTCCAATACGCAGCAAAACAATGCTTATATTACATCAAAGGATGGTATAGATTATAGTGATGTATATGATTATGATTATTATATCGCCAATAATCCGGATGTATATAACGCATTCGGAGATGATAAATCTGCAGTGCTGAATCATTTTATAGAATACGGTATGAACGAAGGAAGAAAATCGAAAGAAACATTTAATGTCGATGTTTATAAGAGCCTTTATGGCGATTTACAAAATGCCTTTGGCGATGATACCAAAAGCTATTACATACATTATATTACCTATGGAAAAAATGAGGGAAGACAGTGCTATTAATCATATTTAAGTCCCGGAGGATTATATGAAAAAGAAATTATTGTTAGGTCTTATATTGGTAGGAATGTTGTCTCTTACTGCATGTGGAAAAGATAAAAGTAAAAAGTCAACTGAACAGACAACGACTGATACAGTTGCATATCAGCCGTCTACATATACGGATGCATCGGCATCTGAAGATAATAAAAAAGATGAATCCGGTTTTTTTATAACAGACGATTATGTTATTACTGTGGGTGACACTATAAATGTAAGAGTAAGCCCTTCTACAGATGCCGGCATATATGCACTTTTGGGCAATGGAGAAGTTTTAAAGAGAAGCGGTTATAACGAAGAATGGACCAGGGTTGTTATGGACAATACTGATTTTTATATCCATTCGGATCTGGTGGAGATTACTGATGCACCGCCGGAAACGACCTTATCGGATGATACGGAAACTGCATCTGATTCCGATGCTGAAAAGCTTGATAAAAAAATAGTTATCGATGCCGGAAATCAGACGAATCCCAATGTGTCTCAGGAAGCTATAGGCCCTGGAAGTGAAGAAACAAAGCAGGGTGTTACATCGGGAACTACCGGTGCTACACTTGGCACAAAGGAATTTGAGTTAAATCTTATCTATGCTGAAGCTTTAAAGACTGAGCTTGAAAGCAGAGGATATGAGGTGACACTCACAAGGGATACCAATGATGTTGATATAACCAATCAGGCGAGGGCGGAAATTGCCAATAACTCCGGAGCTACTACATTTATAAGGATTCAGATGAATTATAGTACCAATTCGGAACTAAACGGCGTTATGGCTATGACTATGACAAGCGACAGCCCGTACAATGCTTCATTGCATGATGACAGCTATAAGCTCGCTACGAGAATTCTTCAGGGTACTACCGAAAAAACAGGAGCGGTTAATCATGGTATATATGAAACAAATCAGCTCACTGCCGTCAATTGGAGTAATATTCCGGTAGTAGTTATCAATCTGGGATATCTCAGCAGTCCACAGGATGAACAAAACCTGCTTGATGAAAACTATCGCAAGGATATGGTTGATGGAATCGCTGATGGCATAGATTATTTTTATAATTAAGATATAAGGGAGGATATTGGTTTATTATGAGAGAATATGTTTTGGTTGGAGATTCAACAGAGGATCTTAATGTTGATGTTCTTAAGACTCTTGACGTAAAGATACTTACATTTACTTATTCTGTTAATGATGAAGTAATACCATACTATATGGATGAGAGAGACGGAGATATAAAGGATTTTTATGACAGATTAAGAAAAGGCTCTATGCCGGTTACATCTCAGATTAATCCGGATTCTTATAAAAAAGCTTTTGAAGAAATTGTAAAAGAAGGAAAGGACATTCTCTATCTTTGTTTTACCTCCGGTCTCAGCGGTTCTTATCAGTCGGCTGTAATTGCGGCAGATATGGTAAGTGACAAGTATCCGGAAGCGAGGATAGAAATAATCGATTCGCTTGTTGCAAGCGTAGGCGGAGGAATTCTTTTATATCAGGCTGATAAAAAGAAAAAAGAAGGACTTGGTATAGATGAACTTAAAGCGTGGATCGAAGATAACAGACTTAAAACAAGCCACTGGTTTATGGTGGAGGATTTGTTTCATCTGAAAAGAGGCGGTAGGGTAACTACAGTTGAGGCTATGATAGGAAGTGCTCTTAAGATAAAACCTATTTTAAGCCTGGATGAAGAAGGAAAGCTTATAGTTAAGTCCAAGGCCAGAGGAACAGGAAAAGCTTTGGATTATCTGATAGCCAGAGTTGAGGAAGAAGTAAAGGACTTTGAAAATATGTATTTCAATATAGGAAATGCAGATGCGCTTGAAAAAGCAGAAAAGCTAAAAAATATGTTGGTAGAAAAAGGCGCAAAGGAGGATCACATATTTATATCTTCCATAGGACCTATTATAGGAACTCATGTAGGCCCGGGTATGGCAGCTGTCGCATATGTAAATATTTAGTCCGGTTAAAATGTTACAAGGTTCGTAATGAACTTTGTAACATTTTTTGTAACATTTTCGTAACAAATAGTTGACATAGCGTTTGTAATGCTTTATAATGAGTTTGTAACATAAATGTAATATTTCTAAAAAAATTGTAATTTTGTTACGAATGTACGGAGACATAATATGAGTAGAAGAACAAAACTTAGGCTTCAAAATCTTAAAGTGTATTTAAAAAAGAATATTTTCAATGGCAGATACATAGTAAGAAATATATTGGCTGTAACAATTATATTGACATTTGTTTCAGCTATTTACGGAGTGGGAAACTTAATTAAAGATAGTCGTGATAAGAAGGCTGAAGCCGCTTTGGATGTGGCAGAGGATAAAGTTATAGAAACAGTATCTATAGAAGTTAAGGATACAAGCAAGCTTAATTCTTCGTCTATCAGCATTTTAATGGCAGATATGGATGCCGGAAGCAATGTTGATATAGAAGCAAAAGATACTGAAATGCTTACTGAGGCATATAAGGAGTTTGCAGATAAATGTGTTGCTGTTGGTGACAATATCAATATAAGAGAAAAAGCGGATACAGAATCACAGATAGTAGGAAAAATGAACCATGGTGCTGTTGCAGTTGTTAATTCAACAGATGGTGAGTGGTTTAATATTACTTCCGGAGATGTAACCGGATATGTAAAGGCTGAATTTGTTAAGACCGGAAATGCTGCTTATGATTATGCCAAAGATTTTTATGATATAAAAGGCACAGTTACTGAAGATGGTGTCAATATAAGAAAAGAGGCTTCTACATCTTCTGATGTAATAGCAGCAGCATATACAGGCGTTTCATATGAAGTTGATAAAGCTGCTACTGAAGCAGTAGACGGTTGGGTTTGCATATCTGTTGACAGTTCCAATAAGGGATATGTAAATGCTGATTATATCGAAATCACAGAAGGTTATCCTGTGGCGTCTGCCTATAAAGATGATTCTGAAGATGTAAAAGAAGATAAGAATGATAAAGAAAAAGTGTCTGATAAGAAAGATGACGAGAAGACAGACGAAAAGGCTGACACTAAAAAATCGGATAATTATGAAGAGGCAGAAAAAAACGGAGACAGTGTAAAAAAGGAAGTTGAGAAAGAGGAGACGACTACAGAGACTCCTAAGACAGAGGCTTCTACTACAGAAGCAACAACTGAGACGGCAACCGATAATCAGGTTACAGTTCCGATTACAGCAAGAGGCAGTATCGCTTTAAGCGAAGAAGATATAAATCTTATGGCTGCAGTTATGACACTTGAGTGTGGTGGGGAATCATATGAAGGTCAACTTGCAGTTGCCAATGTAATACTTAACAGATTACAGTCTGGTAGATGGGGAAGTTCGATGAGTGGTGTTGTATATGCACCAAGTCAGTTTACAGTTGTAAACAGTGCAAACTTCAATACATATATTTCTCCAAGTTGTTTACAGGCAGCAAGAGATGCATGTGCCGGAACCAATAATATAGGTGGTTATACGTCATTTAGACCTTTGTATAACATCGATACTTCAACTCTTGACAGCTACACAATAATTGGGAACCATTGCTTTTTCTAAAAAAGCCCTATGATATACAAGGTAAACCGGAAAGGATTTTTCCTTTTCGGTTTTTTCTTTTTCAACATTATTCGACAGCTTTTATAACGAAAATGTTGAAACAAATGATATATTTTGGTATAATTAACCATGTAACGGTTGCTTTTCGTATTAAATAAGGGGTTATTTTATGGGGAAGGAAAAAACTGCGTTATCATTTGATAAGAATTTGTCTGAAAGACTAAAGACAAGACGTTTTGTGGAACTAAAGAATGATGTGGCTAAAGCTTCAGCTTCAGAGTCGGAATTTGATTTTTCAAGAATTGCTTTGTCCCTGGCCAATGACTATGAGAGCGTATATTATATCGATATGCAGGATGACAGCTATATAGAATATAAGACTTCCGGAGTTGATAAAAAACTACATATAGCATCACAAGGAGATAATTTTTTTGCTGATACAGTTATAAATTGTGAAAAGCTTGTTTTTAAAGAAGATCAGAAGGAATTTCTTTCGAAAATCAGTAAATCAAATTTTGACGATGCGATAAAACATAATATTACTTTTACTCACAGATACAGACTGGTTATAGATGGAGTGCCGAGATATTATCAGTTAAAGACCACCAGAGGAACCGGTGCAGATGATAAGTACATTATAGTCGGTGTCAAGAATATCGATGCGCTGGTAAAACGAGAGCAGAAAAGTGCAAAAGAAGCGGAAACCTTTAGTCAGATTGCGCATGCCCTTGCTATAAGGTATGAGGTTATTTATTATGTGGATTTAATAACAGGAGAATATACAGAGTATAGTTCAAGCGATAAATATGCTCAGCTGAAAGTCGGTGCAAAAGGCTACGATTTCTTTGGAGATACAAAGTACAATATGAAAAAAAGTATTTATAGTGAAGATTATCCGATGATGGCTGAAGCTATGGATAAAGTTAATTTTATAAATTCTTTATCAAATACTAATGTATATACTATAACATACAGACTTTTGCTTGATGGCGAACCGGAATATGTCAATTTAAGGGCAGTAAGACCGTTGGGTGATGAAAATCATGTTGTAATAG
This sequence comes from uncultured Lachnospiraceae bacterium, assembly GCA_902800325.1. Classification (GTDB taxonomy): domain Bacteria; phylum Bacillota; class Clostridia; order Lachnospirales; family Lachnospiraceae; genus Coprococcus_C. The sequence goes on along the minus strand of CADCDW010000001.1, from coordinate 69,844 downwards.
GCGTTGTCAATATTAACGACTCGATGAAAAGAAAATTTGAACTAAAGAATGCCATAAGTCTTGCCAATAAGGATGCTTTAACAGGTATAAAAAATAAGAGAGCATATGATTGTGATTCCGAAAAATTAAAGGAAAGAATGCTAAGTTCTGTTGTGGTACCTGAATTTGCTGTTGTGGTCTGTGATATCAATGATTTAAAAGTTGTTAATGATACTAAAGGGCATCATGCCGGCGATGAATATATAAAAGATGCCTGCAAGATTATATGTGATACATATAAGCATAGTCCCGTGTATAGAGTCGGCGGAGATGAGTTTGCATTGATTCTGACAGGAGAGGATTATATGTATAGAAATGTCTTGCTTGAGACTATCAGGAGCATAAGTAAAAATAATAAAAAAAACGGTCTTGTCACTCTTGCTTGTGGAATGGGAGTATATTCCTGTGAGCTTGATAAGGATGTGGAAACGGTATTTGAACGCGCTGACAATGCGATGTATGAGAATAAGAGACGGTTCAAGGCTGATATAGACTAATTATATTATTGTAATTCTTAGATAATTAGATGACTTAGCTGAAAAATGGTGACCCTTCGGGTCACCATTTTTTGAGAGCTATAATAATTTATAATTATTCAGTAACTGCATCCTTAATTTCTTCTGCAGTATCTTCTATGGCTTCTTTAACATCCTCAGCGGCATCTTTGATATCTTCGCTGTCAAGTGAAACATAATCTCTGTCGCCTGTAGCTGCATCTAAATCATCAAAAAAGATTTCACCCTCATCAACATAATCTTCTTCTTTTTCTGCAAATATAGGCATTTTTTCTTTAATAGTGTTTTTTACCTTATTGTAGGTTTCGTTTTCTTGGATTGTACTTTTTACTTTGTTGATTTTTTCGTTTTCATTAATCTTTGTTTTAATGTTTTTTATTTTTTCGTCAACATTATTATCCTTGTAAATCTTGCTCTCTTTAATCTGGTCTTTGAATACGTAGCATAATCCTCCGACTGCAGCAGATGCGGCAGTGATAGTTACTAATCCTTTTAATAACTTACCCATTGATATATCTCCTTTTCTATAAATTATTTCTGCAATTTATGTAAATATTATTCTAATACAACTATATTTAAAAATCAAGCAGTTTAATAAGCTTCTTTTGTATAATTATGTACCAAAAAATCACCAAATTTTAACAGTTTAAAAATTGCTTTGAAAAAAGAGTTATGATAAAATGTATCTTATGAAAAACAAAGAAAGCGGGTATATTTATTATGAATAGAAAACTATTGGAAGCAGAGAAGAATTATCTTGTTTGCAGCATACTTATGGTCATAGTCGGTATTGCCATGTGTATCATAGGTAAGGTAGGAATAGGAGTAGGTATCATAGCTGTAGGCGTAGTATTTTTAGTTATATTTTTTGTTATGGTAAAAAAGAATAATGATGAGGAGAAAGCTAAGGCTTCCGGAAAGAAATAATGAACAATAAATTTTTTTATGAAGATAAATTTAATCAGTTTAAAGAAGAAAAAAATTCCCTTGATAAAAAGTTTTCCAATATTTCAACGCTTAGGGCTCTTTCTTTTTTAGCGGGATTGGCTCTTTTGCTTATAGGAGTATTTGATGGACAAATTATATGTGGGGTATTGGGTGTAATATTTCTGGTTGCCTTTTTATATCTGGTTAAGATACACGGTGATGTTGTTAAATGTCAGGAAATTGCAAAAAGCAAAGCTGATGTTGCACGAAAATATGTAGACAGATTCAGTGATGCGTGGAGAAGCTTTGAAGATGACGGAGAAGAATTTCTGACAGAGGGAGATACTGTTTCAAAAGATATAGATCTTTTGGGCAAGGCGTCACTTTATCAGCTGCTAAATACTGCACATACTAAAAAAGGTAAAGAACTTTTTGCCGATGATTTAAGACTTAACAGATTTGATTTAAATAAACTAAAAGATAAAAATAAATCCGTGGATGAGCTTATCGGTAAAAAAGAGTTTGCGATATCCTATGAGGCCGCAGGCTTAAGGTTGTCTGAAAAAAAGACTAATCGGGATACAGATAGATTTGCAGCATATTGCAGTGATGAAAAAACCGGAGTTGTTCCTCTTTGGATGGAGATTATAAGGTTTTTGTTTCCGGCGATTGAAATCGGTCTTATCATAGTGTGTGCATTGGGGATTATAAGTTATGGATATCCGCTTTTGGGATTCATTCTTATGCTTGCAGTTTCCGGATTTACACAAGCAAAGACAGAGGATACGATTATTCCTTTTTATACTATGGGACAGGCGACAGAAGATTATAAAGATATGCTGGAACTTATAGAAAATGAAAAGTTTGAATCAGGTATATTAAAGGATTTAAAAAAATATGTAGCAGGAGAAGATGGCGCAGTAAATGCATTTAAGAGTCTTGGGAAAATAAGCCAGGCATATAATATTTCTTATAATCCGTTTTTGCATATTATTCTTACAGGTCTTTTTCTTTGGGATTATCATCTTGCACATTTTACTTATCTTTGGAAGAAAAAATACGGAAAAAATCTGGGCAAGGTGTTTGATATAATTGCGGAATTTGAAGAGCTTATCAGCCTTTCTGTTTTGGGCAGTATACGACAAACGTCATGGGCTGATATTGAAATAAACGAAAAAAGCTCTTTTTTAAACGGAACAGATATGTATCATCCTCTTATCAAGCCTGATGCTGTTGTTGAAAACAGTATTGAATTGAAGGGGGGTATTACTATTATTACAGGTTCCAATATGTCCGGAAAAACTACTTTTTTAAGAACTTTAGCTGTTAATCTGGTACTTGCATATATAGGTGCACCGGTATGTGCGAAGAAGTTTGAAGCCAATTATATGAAGCTTTTTACTTCGATGAGAGTCATGGATGACGTGGCACATGGAATCTCAACCTTTTATGCTGAGATACTCAGGATAAAGGCTATGGCTGAGTATAAAGAAAAAGATGTTCCTATGATATGCCTTATAGATGAGATATTTAAAGGAACCAATTCTGCTGACAGGATTGTGGGAGCAAAAGAGGCTATAACCAGACTTGCGGGCGAAAAATGTATTACTGTTGTTTCGACGCATGATTTTGAACTCTGCGACATAGAGGATAAAGCAGGAGTAAAAGCTTGCAATTATCATTTTGAAGAACATTATGACAAAGACGAATTGAAGTTTGATTATAAAATATGCGACGGAAGGTGCACTACAACCAACGCTTTAGCAATTTTACGTATGGCGGGTTTTGATGTGCAATGATTTTATTGACAAATTGCATAAAAACACAGAAAAAAATTGTTGAAAAAAACTTGTTAATTATGCACAATGCCAATTATTAAAAATAGACAAATTATCTGTTGACACTACACTTTTAAATGTTATAAAATTACTAAAGTGAATAAGATTTATAAGGGGGATGATATCTTATGGCATTACCAGCAAACATAACATCAGGTTCTGATAGTAATGTTTTGTCAATTGCTGCATCTAATAATAAAGCACTCCTCATAAGATTCCTTAATGAACAGGTTGAAGATGGATTTTATGCTTTGGTTATTGACTATCTCAAAGACAGCAATTTTGATTTATCAAACATGATGGTCGATGATGATGTTAAGGCACAATGCTCAAAACTTTATGAACTTGGAGAATTTGTTGATACTAATATTAAGGCTACAGGACGCTATGAGATTGAAGAATGGATTGAACCATTATTCAGATTTGTATATGGCGATATAGATCCTTCGGATGTAGATGCACCGATAAGTACATCAGGTATATATCGATATAGTATATGGCTTATATATTTGTACCAGAGAGAAAAATTTGTAGATGCTATGAAGCTTATAGGTGAGCGTATAGCACCGCTTCTTATCAATGTAAGTTATCAGATTCTTGAGGATGATGACAGACCTAAGAACTTTGATAAGGCTGTTATGGGTTACCTTGATCTGATTAATGTAATCATGGAGATGGGTATACCTACATCGGATATCAATTCTGAGTCTTACATGAATAATCTTGAAGTATTGTTTGATTATGTTGTTGAGGATCCACATGTAGGAAATGATTACAAGATTCAGTTTTCTATCGGATTGTTCAATGCGTATATTAACAATAAGGATTATAATAAAGCTTTTGAGTTTTATGGACTTAATGCAGAATATATTCCTATCGACAATATGGCAGTATATGAGAGCTTTAAAGAGCTTATCAGAAACTGTAACTCTCCTCAAAATACAACAGTATTGAGCAGAAGTGTTGTAAATGCGATTTCAAAGCAGGAGATATATAACAAGAGAATAGATACTCTTATTTCAGAGGTTTGTTCATTTATCAAGAAGGTATATCAGTACATAGAAAATGAACCTGAGATGAAGAAAAATCTTCAGATTCTTGGTGCCGGTGCATCTCTTAAGGACAAGACCAATGTATTTGAAGGTTTATATGAGTACAATCTTGTATTTTATGAGTGTGGTATAAAGGAACTTGTAAATCAGGATAATTCGTCTCGTGCGTGGGAAGAAAAATATGAGATACTTGATTTGCTTTATACAACCATGAATGTAATATTCGATGGATATAATGTATATGAGATTTCCAATAAAATTGAGCATCAGTATGTTGAACTTACGTGGATTGGAAATTATGTAAATGCCAACCCTACACTTCTTAAGTTGTTCTTTAGCGTAAAAGAGAAAATTAAGGCATTTAAGGTTAGAAAGAATTCTATACTTGAGAAGTCTAAGACTAATTATGAGATTAAGCGGTTGCTTGATGACAGACAGAAAGCTCTCGTATTTATGACTGCTGAGGATATGATTATAAATGGTCTTAACAGCGGCAAGGTCAATATTATCAGCGGCAGTTATGATCCGAAGGCTGCGGAAAAAATGCTTATAAAAACATATAACGAAGTTGTAGTACCTGCCAAATATAAGAAGCCGGAGGTACAAAAGTCAGGTGGATTATTCAGTAAATCTTCAGCACCTGCCATTGATCCGGATCTTACAAAGCTTTTATCTGATACCAAGATAGAAGAAATGCTTCTTAAGTCAGAATGGCTTTGGAATCAGTATGCAGAGAAAGGCAATGTTAAGCAGACGCCCGAGGAAAGCACTTATAGTGTTGTATGTCTTGTAAAGGTAGTGGAGAAACTCCTTGACAAAAAGGGAGGAAGTTCGTCCAAGACCGAATCGACACCTAACAAGAAGGTTATCATAACCAAGACAGGTAAGGTAATTGAGTTATCAGATGAGAGCACTCAGACACCTGTATCCAATACTAACTCAACGCCTACAGTTATTGAGAATCTCAATAATATAATTGTCGCTCTTAAGGATAAGTCTGAAGAGAATGTTGCTTATGTACAATCTTATGTAAATGATTGGCTCGATTCTGTAATAGCTGCCAAGATTGACAAGAATACAATGATGGCACTCTATGATGCAGAAGAATTAAGAGACAAGACTTTACAGGTTATCAAAAAACTTAGAGCTGATTTATTATAATTACGGCACAAAAAAACCTTTATCATATATTGGGAGGTACCTGGTACCTCCCTTTATCTTTATTGTTATGGAAGAAAAAATATTTGACATCGAAACTGAATTAAACAAGCTGCCTAAGAAACCGGGAGTATATATAATGCACAGTGCCAATGACGATATACTTTATGTTGGAAAGGCTGTCAGTCTGCATAACAGAGTAAGACAGTATTTTCGTGAAGGACATGGACACAACAATTCTCCCAAAATTGTAAAGATGGTTTCGCAGATAGCTTATTTTGAATATATAGTGACTTCATCCGAGATGGAGGCACTTGTTTTGGAATGCAATCTTATAAAAGAATATCGTCCGAAATACAATACTCTGATGACAGATGATAAAGGTTATCCTTATATAAAAGTTACCGTTGAAGAGGGGTTTCCGAGAGTTTTATACAGTCATAATATGAAAAGGGATAAGTCAAAGTATTTTGGACCGTATACTAATCCACGTGCAGTTAAAGATACTATTGAACTTATCAATAAACTATATAAATTGCGGAATTGCAATAGAATTTTGCCGCGTGACATAGGTAAGGAAAGATCGTGTCTGTATTATCAGATAGGACAGTGCAGTGCGCCTTGCAACGGACATATTTCATCTGAAGAATATAATAAAAATATAGAAAAGGCAATTGATTTTTTAAACGGTAACTATAAGGAGACAGTAAATACCCTAAAGGAAAAAATGAAGCTTTATGCAGATGAAATGGAGTTTGAAAAGGCTGCGGAAACAAGAGATTTAATTGATAGTATAACTCATATAATGGACAAGCAGAAGATGAGTGTTACAAGTGGTGATGACAGGGATGTGATAGCCTGTGCGTCCAATGAAACTGATGCTGTTGTTACTGTATTTTTTGTGCGTGAAGGAAAGCTTCTTGGAAGAGAACATCATCATATGAATACCAATAATGAGGAGACTGTATGTGATATACTCACTGCTTTTGTAAAACAGTATTATTCGGGAACACCATATCTGCCAAAGGAGATTCTTGTACAGGAGAATATCGGTGAGCTTGATATAATCGAAGGATATCTTTCGGAAAGAAGAGGATCGAAGGTCAGAGTTTATGTTCCTCAAAAGGGAGAAAAGAAAAAACTTTTAAAACTTGCATTTGACAATGCAGCTCTTGTTTTAAAACAGGATGTGGAAAGAATAAAAAGGCAGGAAAAAAGAACTGTCGGAGCAACGAAGGATATAGCAGATATACTTGGTATAGCTTCTGCTGACAGGATGGAGGCGTTTGATATATCTCATATTTCAGGAACTCTGAGTGTTGCCTCTATGGTTGTGTTTGAAAAAGGTGTTCCGAAGAAAAATGCATATCGTAAATTCCGACTTAAAACTATCGAAGGACCGGACGATTATGCATCTATGAAGGAGGTTTTAAGCAGAAGATTTACAGATGAAAAACTGGATGTATATCCTGATGTAATTATGATGGATGGTGGAAAGGGACAGGTCAATGTAGCGCTTATGGTACTTGACAGTCTCGGCATAGACATACCGGTGTGTGGTATGGTTAAGGACGATAATCATCATACAAGAGGACTATATTATAACAATAAAGAAGTTGATTTCCCTAAGGGAAGTGAAGCTATGCTTATGGTAACTGCTTTACAGGACGAAGCACACAGATTTGCCATAGAATATCACAGGCAGTTAAGGAGCAAGAATCAGGTACATTCTATTTTAGATGAGATAGAGGGAATCGGACCTGCCAGAAGAAAAGCACTACTTAAACATTTTAAGGATGTGGAACAGATAAAAACAGCAGGTATTGATGAATTAAAGTCGGTAGAAGGTATAACTGATGCGGTTGCGGAAAATGTTTATAATTTCTTTCATGCCTGAGGAGATATACGGTTGAAATATTTTTTCAAAGTTTATACTTTCGCTAATTAAATTATTTTTTTCAAAGTTTATACTTTTGCTAATTAAATTAATTTTTTTCAAAGTTTATACTTTTGCTAATTAAATTAATTCATGCGATTTGCTTTATTTTTTCGGCAAAATATCAAAAAATGCCGAAAGATATTGATTTATTTTGAAATGCATGTATAAATAAAATAAAGGTAAAACAATTTAAATATTATAATTATTTATAGGCTGGTGAGACTGTATGTTTAAGATTTTTTATCCGACAGAATATTATGATTCGACATATTCGATAGATTTTAAAAAATATTATAATGATGGGTTTAGAGGAGTTATATTTGATATAGACAATACACTTGTTGAACATGACGCTCCGGCGGATTTTCGCGCCTCGGTTTTGATAAAAAAACTTATGGCGATGGGCTATAAGGTTTGTTTTTTATCCAATAATGATGAAAAACGTGTTGCGGATTTTAATAAAGAATTTGGAGCAACATACATATATAAAGCCGGCAAGCCGCTTGCTAAAGGTTACATAAAGGCTATGAAGAAAATGGGTACCGATAAAGGTAATACTCTTTTTGTCGGTGATCAGCTTTTTACCGATATCTGGGGCGCAAACAATGCAAAGCTTCACAGTATACTTGTAAAACCTATTGCAAAGCATGAGGAGATTCAGATAATACTTAAGCGTATACCTGAAAAACTTGTTCTTTTCTTTTATAAAAGAAAACATAAGATAAAAACAAAAATGTAATGTATGCGTTTGAGGAAGACTCTATTTTGAAAAAATGTGCAGACGAGAGCTCGCTCTTAAATGTGTGAACCATATAACGATAAAAAAGGAGATAAAAGGATTATGAAAAAAAGAATTCTTGCCTATTTGTCATATATCGATAATTTGCTTGAGGAAGACAACAAAGAAACTGATTGGGATGAGGAGATAAAAAAACATCTGGTTCAGACAGGTTTTTTTGCACATGAAAGACTGGTGCATCTTATTGTTACGGTTTTGTTTGCACTTATGACTCTTATGACAATTATATATCTTAATTACAGTGGCAAGATGGTTATGCTTTTTCTTACAATAGCACTACTTGTTTTGCTGATACCGTATGTAATGCATTACTATCTTCTTGAAAACAGTGTGCAGAAAATGTATGTTCAGTATGATGAGATGATGAATAAAAAACATAAGGCGTTTAAAATGTAAGTTTTACATACGTATTTGGATTTAGTGGAATAATTAGTTGATTTAATTAAATGTTATATAAATAGGATGATTTTATGAACGTTACACTATTGTTTAGTGTATGCATAAAACCATCCTTTTATTTTTGATATTTGGATTATTGGACAAAAGCTTATAACATTTTTATTGAAATTTTCTGTTTACTTTTAGTGCAGCTGTAACAATTGTCAATATATTCTTTTGATTTTCTAATGACTCCTTAGAAAGAATTTCATATACGGTAAGAGGGATATTTATTTCATGATTAGTTTCTTTGATTTCGATAGCTGCATAAGTTGAATTAATATCTGATAGTTTAGATATTTTTAACAGGGGTTCATTTGCTTTGTATTCGTCAATCTTTTCTAAAAGTGTGGTTATAGGTACATCTAAGGCGTTACATATTTTGTATAATGTTTCTACTGAAGCATTTTTCTCTCCACGTTCTAATTGACCTATATATGTTGGATGAAGATTTGCAAGTTCCGATAGTTTTTCCTGACTTAAATGTTGACTTTTTCTATAATGCCTAATTCGCTCGCCGAGGATGTTTGAAATATTTGTCATAGTCATACCTCCTTTTATTAATATGGCAAAATAAATAAATTAGTATGTATTATTCTTGAATTAAATACTATAGTATTTGCTTACTATATCAATTGGCTTTAAGCTATTAATTTTTCAAAATAAATACTATAGGCGAGAAAAAAATAAGAAAAACTATGAAAAAAACATACTATTGTCAAAATTCGACAAAAATGATATACTATAGTACATAAATGCAAAAAAAGGAGAGGAAAACATGAGATTAATTAAACAAAAAAGTAAGTTTTTAGTTGTTTTGCTGAGTTTTGCTATTTTACTAATGATAGTAAAACCTTTGTCTGTGTCAGCTGAGTCAGGTGATAATTTGGACAGAAGTGGCGTATTGCAGATCAATATGTATCATCTTGATGCAAATACCAATCAAAAATTTTGGCTTGGGCAGGGAAGCGGCTTCCTTATAAGTGATACAGAAGATGGTGCGCAATATGTTATCACATGTAATCACGTGGTAAGTTTAACGCCGGAAGAAGAGGCTGAGGCTGCTGCATACTATGGTGTAGAGAGGTTAAACATTAAAATTGAAGTAGTAGTTACAAGAGATATAACCCAAAACTGTACTATAGTGAAAACCAGTGAGGATGATGACTTTGCAATCCTTAAGTTAGACGAGCCAATATATCAGAGAAATGCATTAGCACTCGATCCTGAAGGACCGGGACTTACTGAAGACGTTTATGCCATGGGTTATCCGTCAGCAGTTCAGGATGTACAGGATTTTACGTATTACACTGAGGATGATGTGACAGTTACCAAGGGCTCTGTTTCAATGAAAGAAAATAAAATCGGTGGCGTGCCTTATGTTCAGCATTCGGCTGTTGTTACAGAAGGCAATTCCGGAGGACCTTTGCTTGACTCTACGGGTGCAGTAATCGGTGTTAATACTTTCCTTTATGATGTGGGTGGTGGAACATATTATTACTCATTGTGTATAAAGGAAGTAACAGAAGTTCTTGATGCTTTGGGAATTAAGTATAAGACTGCAACACCTATACCTGATCCTAATACAACCGAAGCGACAACAGAAGTGACAACTGAGCCAATGACAGAATCTGGAGATGACCCTGTTGAACCTACAACTGAACCAATAAATTCTGTAAACAAAAACGCTCTTTCTGAAGCAATTGCAGATGCTAAAGGATACACAAAGGACGAGTTTACTGAAGAAAGTTATAAAGCTCTTCAAGATGCTATAAGTTCAGCTACCGAAGTTCTTAACAATAGTGATTCGACTCAAAGTGATGTAGATGCTGCTGTTTCTTCGCTGAATAATGCAATAGATGATTTGGAAAAATCAGGTAATAATACAACATTAATTATTATCATAATAATAGCTGTTATTTTGGTAATAGTGATAGTAATAGTGATAATAGCTATATCATCGGGTAAGAAGAAAAAAAATGCAGGTCCTTATGGCGGTGCACCAAGACCGATGGCGCCTCCTGCTACACCGCAGGTACCGGTTTCGCCGCAGCTTATACAGTCACCAATACCACCAACACCGCCAACACCGCCTATCGTTCCTACAGCTGCTATACAACAACCGACAGCTCCGGTTTTCCAGGGTGAAGGAGCAGGTGAAACAAGTGTGCTTGGCTATGGTCAGGGAGAAACTACAGTATTAAATGGCAACAATCATGTTAGAGCTTCTCTTACAAGAGTTAAAACTAATGAGAAGGTGGATATAACCAAACAACTTTTCAGAGTAGGTAAAGAGAGAAATAAGGTTGATTATTGTGTAACGAACAATAATGCAGTAAGCCGTATACATGCTGATATAGTTTATAAGAATGGGCAATATTTTGTTATAGATAATAATTCTACAAACTATACATTTGTTAACGGACAGATGATAGCTGCTAAGCAAGAGGTTGCATTATCGGATGGAGACAGAATCAAATTTGCTGAGGAAGAATTCATCTTTAATGTTGGATAATATAGGGGTAATAGATATATGAGTTATTTGATTTTCGCACACACAGATGTAGGCATTAAAAAAAAGACAAATCAAGACTCAGTTTTGCTCCAAGTTGCACAGACAAGCATAGGAGAGGTTGCTTTCGGTGCAGTATGTGATGGTATGGGCGGGCTCGCAAAAGGCGAGCTCGCATCTGCCACATTAATAAAAGCTTTAGCAAATTGGTTTCAGAATGATTTTCCGGATTTGCTTAAGAGGGGTTTTACTGAGAGAGAATTATATAATATTTGGAAAAATTTAATATTAACACAAGCTAAAATGATTGCCAAGTATGGTGAAAGTAGAGGAATAAGTTTAGGTACAACGGCTGCGGCTGTTTTAGTTATAAATAATAGATATTACGTAGTAAATGTTGGAGATTCCAGAGTTTATCAGATTAATAACACTCTGAATCAAATTACAAAAGACCAAACAGTCATTCAAAGAGAAATGGAGCTTGGTCATATGACGATGGAAGAAGCGATGAGGGATCCACGCAGAAATGTGCTATTACAATGCGTAGGAGCCTCTGATTATATAGAACCTGATTTCTTCTCAGGTGAGGTGAATTATGGAGATGTTTTTATGCTATGTTCGGATGGATTCAGACATATTATAACTCCTGAAGAGATATACCAGTATTTAAATCCACAAGTTTTACTCACACAAAACAATATGATGGAAAATACAAAATATCTTACGGACTTGAATAAATACAGATTAGAAAATGATAACATATCCGTTGCTTTGATAAAAGTGAATTAAGGAGAAAAATAAATGTTGGAAATAGGTTCCGTCGTAGATGGAAAATATAAAATACTGAATAAAGTAGGTCAAGGTGGAATGAGTGTAGTCTACCTTGCAATGAATGAAAAAGCAAATAAACAGTGGGCTGTTAAAGAAGTCAGAAAAGATGGTAAACAGGATTTTGAAGTGGTAAAGCAGGGACTTGTTGCCGAAATTGATATGCTCAAGAAGCTTAAACATCCAAATCTCCCAAGTATAATCGATGTTATCGATAATGCGGATTCTTTTTTGATAGTTATGGATTATATAGAGGGAAAACCTTTGAGCGATGCTATCAATGAATTGGGGGCTCAACCGCAGGAGTATGTAGTTGAGTGGGCTAAGCAACTATGTGATGTATTGAGTTATCTGCATACGAGAATTCCACCAATTATATATAGAGATATGAAACCGTCAAATGTAATGCTTAAACCGGATGGAAACGTTACATTAATAGATTTTGGTACAGCCAGGGAATTTAAAAATGAAAGTGTGGAGGATACTGTTTGTTTGGGGACAAGAGGTTATGCGGCTCCTGAGCAGTTTGGAGGACAGGGACAGACAGATGCAAGAACGGATATATATTGTCTCGGTGCTACAATGTATCATCTTTTAACTGGACATAATCCTGCTAAACCTCCGTATGAGAAGTATCCTATAAGACAGTGGAATCCTGATTTGTCATCGGGACTTGAAGAAATAATACTAAAATGCACCAGAGATAATCCAAATGACAGATACCAAAGCTGCGCTGAGTTAATGTATGCTTTGGAACACTATAATGAGTTAGATATAGAGTATAAAAGAAAACAAAAAGCAAAATTTGGAACTTTTGTAGCTACAACTATTATGGCGATAGTGTTGGGAGGAACATCAATATACGCACATGCCAGAGAAAATAAAATTATCAATACTACATATGATAATTACCTTACTAAGGCAGAACAGTCGGTTAATCAACAATCTTATGAGGATTACATCAAAAAAGCAGTGGAGTTGGATCCAAGCAGAGCTGATGGTTTTTCAAAGTTGCTTGAATATTATAGGGAAGATGGGCTGTTTGAAGAAAGTGAGGCTATAAATCTTATCAGACTTGTAAATGAAAATGATGATAGGATGAAGGCGGATGAAGTTGGATATGCTGAGTTTGCTTATAAATTAGGCGCGGCATATTGGTATGATTATGGCAAGGCTTTAGGTAATGGAAAAATTGAATATACAAGCATGATTCAACAGGCCACAAATTGGTTTTCGCAGGTCAAAGAAGTCAAACAAAGCAATGGTAAGACAAATGCTGCAGAATATAACAATGCTCAGATATATGCGAAGATTGGCGGATATTACACAAAGTTAGGAGCACAATTAGATGATATGGGTGATGCGGCTGCATCTTATTCGGATTTTTGGTATGACTTGGTTGATCTAAAGAATAGTGAGGTTCTCAATCCTAAAACGCAATTATATGTATATAAAGATTTTGTAACTAATATACATGGGCATGCATCAGATTTTAGGCAGGCAGGTGTAGATGGGGCAGAGATAGAAAATATGCTAAATGAGATAGAATCTCATATGAGTAATGTGACTAGAGATGCGTCAAATGAAGTGCTTTATGACTATATTATGAGTAATATTCCTAATGCATGGAATGCATATAATGCGGCTTATGGAAGCACATCGATCATAGCACCTAATGATAATGAATCGGGGGAGGGTGAGTAGATGAACAATATTGAAACTCTTCATACGATTTACATAGTATGCATGACGGCTGCAATAATTATGTTAGTTATTTCCATTGTTCTTTTTTTCCTATTTGATATTAGACACATAATAGGAAGAATGTTAGGTTTTTCTGAGAAGAAGGCTATAAAGGAGATGGAAGAAAACAATTCATTTACGAGTCAGTTGCAGCAAAAATATAATGTTAAGATGAAGGATAAGGTTTTTACCAATTCAGGAAGTCTGAAGAAAAATCAAAGTCCTGCAGAAAAACTCGGTATGTCACCGCCGCCTTCACAATCGGCTTATAGTGATAGCTATGATACAACGCCTCTTGGATACTCTTCCGAAGCGGCAACTGCGGTTTTGTACGACCAATCAGAAGCGGATACAACTCAGTTGGATTTCTCATCTGAGTCGCAGACGACGGTCTTAAATGAGAATCAACACAATAATAATTATGTTGTTAGTCCAATTGCAAATATGCAATTTAATATAATAAATCAAATTATGTATGTGCATACGGACGAGGTTATATAAAAAGTAATAAATAAACATTAAAAGGATTTAGAAAAGCTCAAAAAGTAAAGATGATTAAGGAGGTTTATTTATGAGACAAAAGAAATTGTTGGCGATTATTATGGCAGTCATTTTGGTAATTACTTCTGTGACGATAAGCTATAAGATGTCAGAGGCAGAAGAACCGACGGTGTCTGGGGTTAATATTGTTTTAGACCTTGGCACTGACTCTTATAATGGTAAGACGTTTTCGGTTAGCTTTAATCTAAGTGATAATAATGAATGTGATTTTACAGAAAGTTATACGGTTGTTGATAATAAGATAACTGTAAGCGATAAGACGCTTGTTGCTGGTAAGTTATATAATGTTATTGTTACATTAACTGATACTGATGGCGTAGAGTATAGCGGAAATACTTCTATTACAACACCAGGAGCAGAAGCTGCAGGTGATGATTTAAATGTATCTGGTAGTGTGAATGTAGCTGCTGTTACATATTCTCAGGTTGTGATAACGCTTGATAGTGCAGAATATACAGGTGTTAGTGTGGTAGAAGAAGGGTATTCGATAACAACACCGGGCGCTGATGGAAAGTGTACAATAACAAAAAATGATTCTTCTGCTATAGAAAAAGGAACAAATATACATCTAAAATCATCTAAAGATGGTATTAACTACAACAAATCATTATCAATTAATTCGGAGAGTATAAATGTCGGATTTGCATCATCTGATGAAGAATCATATGATGGAATAACTATTAATTTAGGAGATACATATTCCGGTATCAAGATAACTGGGGAAGGATTTACTGTAGAGCGTACCAATACTAATACTGTAGAGCTAACAAACTTAATAAAAAAAGGAGTGGGCATTAATGTATCAGCTTCAAAGGATGGTTTAAATTATACAGGTGCTGCTACAGTTACAACAAAAATATTTGATGTCACATTGACTCCAACACAATATAAATTAAGTATTACTAGACCTGAAGACGTTATAGTAAAATATTCCGAAGGTGATGGTAATAAGATAGAGTATAATAACAATTCAATATTTGATAAAGATAAAACTTATAATTTTGAGGTGGTAGCTCCTCAAAATAAAGTATTAAATGTAAATGGTGTTTCTTCTGTTAATAAATCATTATCTTCAAATAACTCCGATTGGAAAGAAGAAGCTGATTTTACATTAACAGGAATACCTAGCAATCAAACAATAGTAATTTCTGTAGAAAAACCAAAGCTTACAAGTGTGGGAATAAAAATAGGTGATACTACAATAAATGATGGAGGTACTATTGACAATGTTTATCCATCAATAACAAAGAATTTTGAAGTGGTATATAGTTTAGAGGGAGGATATCCTCTTCCAGATGGATTTAAGTATCAAGCGACAATAGATAACGAACATGCTCAGTATATCAATGATACGGAATTATCATCTGGAATGTTGATTGTAAAGCCTGATTATAATGATATCGACGAGTTTGCTGGTATGTCTATTAATTTGACTAAGGCATCTGATTCTAATGATGTGGTTAATGATAATAATATTAGTGCAAATATAAAATTAAATGTTACTGAGGCAGCCGTTATCTATGGAACTGATTATACTATTTCGGATAAGACTGTCCTATATGCGGATCCTGATTATAATGATGGAAGTCATATTTATTACAAGGATAGTGATGCTTCAAAGGTAACTCTTTTGAAACGCAATTATTTGGAATTTAGAGCAAAGATATTAGCTGATTTAACAAACGAAAAAATCGAAGGCGATTTTTCTGCAATTTCTGATGGTGGTACGAAAGTCGATTTGGGTAACGGTATATTAAGAATTCAAATGCGTAATACTGAAAAAATCGCATCAGGTAATATAACGCTTATTAGAGACAACGATGCACCTAAAATAACTGTTACACCAGATACTGATGTTCCAACAGATAATATAGAAGGTGTAAATTATTATTTTGTTAATGGCAATAAGAAAATTATAGCTGAGGCAAATGATGAAAAGTCAGGCTTGAAAATGTTTGCTGTATCCCCAAAAGATATTGATATAACTGGTGATGGGACTGTTGGTAAATTGGAAAGTATTATTTCTGACATACAAAATTCAGAAGATTGTACTGTAATCAATTCGGGTGATGATATATCAAAATCATCGTGTGTAGTAGATGAGCAATGCAACACTTTATATCTCTATGCTATTGATAACGTTGGCAATATAAGTAAGCAAGAAGTTAACATAGCAAAAGATACAAATGAACCTACAGTAGATATAACAGTCGAAAAACCGGAATTGTTAACAAAAGAAGATAATACTTATTATCTGAATAATGAAAATTTAGAACTTACCATCTCTGCAAAAGATGGGTTTAGTGGGTTGGCTTATATTGATACTAATGGTAAAGGTACACTTGTAACATCAGAATCAAACAATCCTTTTAAGATTTATGAAGTTGATGATAATAATAATATTGTTACAGATTCTACATTAGTACCTTATGGCAATAGCTTTGAAGATGGAGAGTATACTGTTAAGGTTAATGTTCCTTCATCACCTGAAAAGCAGTATAAACTATATATTAAAATTCAAGATTTAGCAGGCAATGTACATGAAGAAACTATAACAATTATAGTAGATACAACTGACCCTGTAATAGATGACTTTATTTTAGATAAGTTTGCTGTTGATAACAATACATCAATAAAAGGAGCAACAAATTCAGGTAGATATAAATTCAAAGTCACTGAAGCAAATTTGTTGAAGGTTGAGCTTCAGTATAAGTTGTTAGATGGAACAGATAAGACAATTCAATTATTTGACGGTGATACTCCGGTTGATAATAACGTGTATGAGTTTAATAAGCTTTTGGAGGATCAGTTGATTAATGAAGAAGCAACTATTATAGCTTATGATAAAGCTGGAAATGAGCCTGCAAATTTTGAATTTACATATTCATTTGATAATAAAGAAGTAAACTTTGTTTCTGCAACAAATAAATCGACTCCTTTAGCTGAGGTTTCAGACTATGATGTGGTTGGAAAGAATGCAGTTATAGAATTTAAGATTAAAGAGAAGAACTTCCGAGAAGACTTATTCGGTTGTAAGATACAAAAACTTGATGGCAGTGGGGAATATGTGGATGATACTACCGTTGCTGTAACTCCTCAATTTACTGTTGATGGAAGTGAAATAACTATAACCTGCAATATAGATTTTGCTTCCGACGGACGTTACAAGGTTATTGGTTATTATAATGATATTGCTTTACATACCCGTATTGGTGAGGAATACTCTGGAGAATACAAAAGTAATCCAAAGATTATGGAATACAAAAAGGTATTGGTGTCAGATAATACAACACCTGTACTTAAGAGCACTGTAACAGTAGATAAAACCAATAAGACAATGACTGTAGATTATACACTCACTGAGACTAATCCGGATTTTAAAAAATCTGAATTCACAATTAATGCAAAGAACAATCTTGGTGACGTTGATAACGCAAAAATAAACGATTCTGTAGTTCCGATAAATAATATTGAAAATATATTAAAAGATGAAGGAACATGGAAGAAAAATAATGATGGAACATACAGTACCAAAATAGTGTTTGAGACTGAAGGAGAGTACAGTATAAATATAACTCCAAAAGATTATGCTGCTCATACAGGTAGTGTTAATTCCGTAAAAGAAATCTTTGATATCACTGCCCCTAAGACAGAGTCATTGACAGTTACAACACCATACAATACAAGCAATACAGATTTTAGTCAGTTTGCTACAGGAGAGAAGGAAAAAGAAGCTGAACTTACTATCAAGGTTTCTGATTTAGTAAGTAAAGATACTGTAAGTGTTGATTATGAGATGATAAGTCAGGAATCATCGACACCATCTACAAACAACAAGAAACTTACATTAAATAGAACAGATAAAGATGTCTTCGAAGGTAGTGTAAAGATTGATCCTAATTTCAAAGGTGTTTTGAAATTCAAGTATACAGATACTAATGGTAATTCAACCACTGAAGAAATTAAGTATAATAACGGAATTGTTGTAGAAAATGCAGAGCAGCATGCACTTACTTCTGATGTTACAATTACAGATCTTAATACAAGTGATGCAAGAAAAGGAATATATAATGAGGATGTACGATTCAATCTTGCAACATTAGCTACTTATTCAGGAATTAACAATGTTGAGTGTACTATAAACGGAGTGGCACAAAACTTAAATGGTGCTTTTGATTCCGGAAACATTACTACATCATGGAATCAGGACTTATCAATTAATTCGGATACATTTGAAGGAAATGATATAGAAGTTGTGTTTACAATGACTGATAATGCTCAGTTTAAGAAGACTACAACTGCTACATACGCAATTGATAAAACTGCACCTGTTATAAGAGTAAGCTATGACAATAATTCTCCACTTAATGAGAGATATTATAATGCAACGAGAACGGCAACGATAAGTGTAGATGAGCTTAATTTTGAAAATTCAGATGTTGATATTACAGCTACAAGAAATGGTTCGTCGATGAGTATACCGGCAAACTTTTCAACAGATGGTGTACAGAGAACTAATGCAGCAGGTAAAAAATACTATACATACGTTATGAGTATTCCATTTGCAGAAGATGGGGATTACACATTTACAATTACCGTTACTGATATGGCAGGTAATGTAACATCATATGGACAAACGGATGAGTTCACAATTGATAAGACTAATCCTGAGATTCGGATTTCTTACAACAATAATAATGCGTTAAATGGTAACTATTATGGTGAAGCAAGAGTTGCAACAATTACCGTAAATGAGCATAATTTTGATCCTGCAAGTGTAAAGGTTAATCTTACAGCTCAAGGTGCAGGAGTACCGGCAGTAAGTGGTTTTTCTAATAACGGGGATGTGCATACTGCAACGGTATCATTTAGTGAGGATGCTGACTATACTATCTCGGCAAATTGTGTTGACTTGGCAGGAAATGAAAGCAATTCAATCGCCGAAGAAGCATTTACAGTTGACCTTACGGATCCGGTAATTGAAATTACCGGTATTAATTCAAATGAATCATATAAAGGTTCGGTTAATCCGGTTGTAACAGTAACTGATACAAACTATGATTTGGATGGAGTGGAGATTACCATAGTAGGTGGTAAGCATGGTCTGAAAGAAGTAGGAAGTGATATTGCCAACATTGAAAACGGACAGACATTTACTTACTCTGATTTAAGGCACATACAGGATAATGATGATAGTTATACTATAAAAGCTGTTGCTACAGATAAGGCGGGCCATAGTTCAGAAGAAATTATGACATATCGAGTTAACAGATATGGCTCTATATATACTCTAAATGATGAACTCTTAAAGGCTGTGGAAAACTATTATGCTACTTCTTCTGATAAATATGCAATTATTGAAGAAAATGTCGATGAAGTAGAGAAATATACGATAACATATACTGTTGACAATGATATTGTAAATCTTGAAGAAGGCTCAGACTTTACAGTTAAGGCAGATAAGAATAAAGATGATTGGAATGAAAATGTGTATACATTAAGTGCCGACTCTTTTGAAAAGGAAGGCGTTTACAATATCTCGATATCTTCAGAGGATTCTGTTGGAAATGTATCTGATAACAAGTCGAAGGGATTAGATGTTGAATTCTGTATTGATAATACAAAACCGGTATGTATCATAAGCGGAGTTGCAGAAGGTCAGGAAATCAAAAAAGATGCATCGGCGGATATTGTTATTGAAGCTTACGATAATATTAAATTTGCTGATATGAAAGTTGAAGTGAATGGCGAAGTATTGGCTACTGAAAAGGATATGGAAGATGGTAAGGTTTCATTTAAATTGAAACCTAACTCAGGAGCACAGGTTCTTAAGGTAACTTGTCATGATGCGGCAGGAAATGAAGAACTACAAGTTGTTAACTTTACATTTGACGTTGGAGTTTTGAAAACTCATAAGACATTTGTAATTGTCATAGCTGTCATATTGGCACTTTTAGCAGCTGGTTTTATATTCTTTATTATCGCAAAGAGAAGAAGAGATAATCAATAGTATTATTGTGAACATATAGGGAATGGTGCATGCTATTCCCTATATGTAAATTTATGAGGTGGAAGACTTGCTGAGGGAGAATGAGATAATAAATGGCACATATCAGATAATTCGGGAAATCGGTTCAGGGGGAATGGGCGTCATATACTTGGCGTATCACATAAATCTTCAAAAATATGTCGTTATAAAAAGAATAAAGGATGACTTTGTCGGAAATATAAATGGTAGATCTGAAGCAGATATCATGAAAAATTTAAGACATAGTTATATTCCACAGATATATGATTTTCTTCAGTTTGATTCAGATATATATACAGTCATGAATTATATTGAAGGATATGATTTTAAACAATATCTGGATGCAAACTATGAGTTCTCTGAGGAGGATATCATTAAGTGGTTATCACAATGCCTTGAGGTACTTGACTATCTGCATGGTCAAAACCCGCCTATTATACATAGCGATATTAAACCTGCCAATATTATGCTTGATAATAACGGAAATATATGTTTGATTGATTTTAATATTTCTTTTGAACAGGATAAGGGAAAACCTATAGGAGCTACAGCTGCTTATGCACCTATTGAGCAAATGGTAGAGCAGGATGTTTATGATCCATATGAAGGATATAAAAAAGCAGTGATTACAGATGCTCGTACTGATATATATAGTTTAGGAGCATCTTTTTATCATTTAGTTACACACATCAAACCTAATGTAGATATAAATGACATATATCCGATTATTAGCCTTGATATACCATATAGCGATTATTTAAAAAAAATAATTTATAAGGCTATGCAAAAAAATCCTGAAGACAGATATAGCTCTGCGAAGGATATGTTGAATGATGTAAAAAATATAAGAAAACATTCCAGAGAGTATAAGTTGAAAAGATTAGCGATTATTGCAATAGCTTTACTTGGTGGGATGGGGATAGGACTAGGCGGTGTATCAGGATATAAAAAAGTCAAAGAAAAAAAGTTGGAAAAATTTGAAAAAAAATACAATTATGTGATTTCTTTATCATCAGATAATTATCCGGAAGACGTCATAGATGAATCGCTTGATTTGCTAAATGACGAAGAAAACTCAAAATATTTTGAAGAATATATAGATAAAAAAGGAAACCTGTTGTATCAGATTGCAAATGCGTATTATACAAAAAAAGAATATGAAAATGCTAATGAATATTATAAGCAGGCACTTGATTATACAGATGATTCCAATGTATATAGGGATTATGCCGTTTCTCTTGTAAAGGCAGGAAAACTCGATGCAGCGCATGAATTAATAGATAATTACGGTTATTATTTAAATGAGATGGATTCGAAGCAAATAAATGCTGAATTGAGCTTTGAAGAAGAAAAATATGATCAGGCTATATGTGATTTTGAATATATAATAGATAACTCTTTTGATGAAGACTTAAAGATAAGGACAACAGTGCTCCTCAGTGAAGCTTATTACAAAATCGAAAGATATGAAGATATGGTTAATCTGCTTGAAAAAGGAACATTATCAGGGGAGTATGAAGTATCAAAGAACAGGTTGCTTTCAATAGCTTATATTGGATTAGCTAATAACTCAGAAGGAAACGATAAGATAAAGTATTATGAAGATGCAGAATCTTGTCTAAGCTATCTAAAAATCAATAATTATATGAGTTTTGAAGAAAAACTTAATCTTGTAATTGTTTATCAAAATACCGGCAGATTTAATAATGCCTCGGACGTTTTGTCTGAACTTATGTCAGAATATCCGAATGACTATAGGATTTACGTTCAGAAGTGTTTTTTGATTTACAATGAACAGGCTCAAAAGAGCAGTTCAGAAAGAAGATATGATGAATTTGAAAATTATTATATAAAAACTATTGATTTATATAATGAACAAAATTCAAGTGGGATTGACAATGAAAAGATTGCTCAGTTGAAAAATATACATCAGGAATTAAAAGATAAAGGATTACTATAGGGGATTGGTATGAATAAATACATTATATACATAAATTATAATAATTCGGTTGTTGAATATGTTCTTCCGGGCTTAAACAATAGATCGGGACAAATTAATTTATCGGACGAAACCGGTATTAAAGAATTCTTGTTGTCTTATGAGGTTTGGGATAATGTCTGGTATTTTAAATCAAATGATCTTGTAAGGCTTAGTTATCAACATTATGTTATGGAAAACCATCAGATTCAGGATGGTGAATTATATAATGGAAAAATATATAGTTCAGGTGAAAGATTTACCGTTATGGTTAAAGCCTTTAAGACAGAGATGGCGAGCTTTAAAAAGTTTGATATACGCGGATATGATACTATAGTGATTGGCTCGGCAAGAGATGCACATATCAGTATAAATAATAATTTTGTAAGTAATCACCATGCAGTTTTATCAAAACAAAATGGAGACTGGTATATATTTGACCAAAGTAAAAATGGAACTTATGTAAACTATGAGAAAGTAAATAATAATTGTAAGGTAAAACCTTTAGATCAGATTTATATTTTTGGGTATAAGCTTATATTTATAGGGAATATTTTAGCTATTAATCAAATTAATGATATATATTGCTCTCTCCCGGAGGCAAAACAGAAAAGTGTTCAGGATACGAACATATATGAGGATAAATCTCTTTTTTCAAGAAAGCCTAGATTTATTGAGCCTTTTGATGAGGAGCAGATCGAAATTGAAGGACCTCCATCCAGAAAGAAAAATAAACGTACACCACTCTTATTTATTTTAGGACCTTCATTAACTATGCCTTTACCTATACTTGTTACAGTATTATTTAATGTCATGGTTACAAGTAAAAACGGAAATACCAATCCTCTTATGTATTTTGGAATGGTTATTTCTGTAATTATGTTTGCAGGAATTGGTATTATGTGGGCTATGTTAAGAAACAAATATGACCAAAAGAATTCACAGGAAGAAGAATTCTTAAGGCAGTCTGCATATATGGATTATATTAAGAAAAATGAAGATTTATTATTATTAAAACAGGATTATAACAGGAATATTCTTTCCCAAAAGTATCTAAGCTCACATATGCTTATAGGAAGAATGAAAACTGATAAGAATATGATGTGGAATAGAAATGTTAACCATCCTGATTTTATGGAGGTAAGAATTGGAACGGGTTTGATAGAATCCCCTAATAAAATTGTCGTACCTAAGGAGAAGTTTTCTGTTGACAAAGACGAACTTGTTGAAGAACCGGGCAGATTATACTCAGCGTTTAAATATCTAAATAATGCTGTAAAATTAATTGATCTAAAAGCACATAAGATAATAGGCGTAACAGGAAGTAAAAAATCTGTAGAAGACGTTGCTATCGGAATTATTATTCAGTTAGCTGCCCTTCATAGCTATACTGATGTAAATATGGCATTTTTATATGATGATAGCTATGACTTTGAATGGACTAAATGGTTACCACATACTTTTAGTAAAGATAAGAAAAATCGATATGTTGGAAATAGTCCTAAAAGTAATGAAAATGTTATAGATTTTTTAACATCTGAAATTAGATCCCGTTTGGAAAAAATGGAAGAAGATGATGAGGCAGGCTTTTCAACAAGATTTGTTGTGTTCTGTACGGATAAATCGATAATTGAAAATGAATCATTATACAAATATATGATATCGAAAGAAGATATCGGATTTACATTTATTTTATTATATGAGTCTATAAGTAAGCTCCCTAATGAGTGTAGAATGGTAATCGAAAATAGTGGCAGTTATCAGGGAATCTATCTTCTTAATGAGAGCTATGATTATACTAAGACGATAAGTTTTGATTCTGTAACGGTAGATGAAGCGAAAGAATTTGCAAGAAGCATAAGTGGATATACTATAAATGAGCTATCTGAGGGTGGAATCCCTGATAGTGTTGATTATCTTGAAATGCTCGGAATAGGCAAGGTGGAACAGTGGGATTTACTAAAGTGTTACAAGGAGAATCGTGCTTATGAAGGTATCAGTTCATTTATAGGAATGACCACAGGTAATAAACCTATGTATCTTGATATCCATGAAAAAAAGCATGGACCTCATGGGTTGGTTGCAGGCACCACAGGTTCAGGTAAAAGCGAGACGATTCAGACATTTATTCTATCTTTGGCATTGAATTATCACCCTGATGAGGTTGCATTTATACTCATAGATTATAAAGGCGGTGGAATGGCTAATGCATTCTTAAATCTTCCACATCTTGCCGGTACCATCACCAATCTTGGTGCCGGTGATGAAAACAGTGATACTGTTGATGAGAGCATGACAAGAAGAGCCTTGATATCTATAAGAAGCGAGATAAAAAGAAGACAAAAGATTTTCAATCAGTATAAGATAAATCATATAGATGCATATATCAAGCTTTATCGTGAACATCAGGCGGATGAGCCTCTGCCGCATCTTATAATTATATCTGATGAGTTTGCAGAGTTGAAAAAAGAACAGCCTGAGTTTATAAGGGAATTGGTATCTGCAGCGCGTGTAGGTAGAAGTTTAGGTATGCATCTTATACTTGCTACACAGAAACCTGCGGGTGTTGTAGATGATGAAATATGGTCAAACTCTAAATTTAAAATTTGTCTTAAGGTACAGGATAAGCAGGATAGTATTGGAATGCTTAAGCGCCCTGAAGCAGCTTACTTAACTCAGACAGGAAGGGCTTATCTTCAGATTGGAAACGATGAAATGTTTGAGATGTTTCAATCAGGATATTCGGGTGCAGATTATGTTCCTAAGGAAAAGGTGTCTAATGCCAAAGAGGATGTTGCCATGATAGGTATAGATGGTATTAAGATGGTTGAAAAAAGGAAGAAAATGCGAACAGTTGAAAATTCTATTTCTCAATTGGATGCTTGCGTAAAATATATAATAAATGTCGCTAAAGAATCTGGAATAAAGAATACAAAACCACTATGGCTTCCCCCACTTGGTAAAGAGATATTTTTAAATGATTTGTTTGAAAAGTATAGTTTTGATTATCAAAGCGGTTTAATGGCTATTATAGGCGAGATAGATAATCCGGAAAAACAGGCAATGGAGCCTTTGACTATTGATATTAATCAGATGAATAATCTGTTGATTGTGGGTAATAGTGGTTCCGGAAAAACCAATATGATTCAAACAATTATATACTCTTTGATGAAGTGTTATTATCCTGAAAGAGTTCAGTTTTATATACTTGACTTTTCAAGTAGAACCTTTAAACAGTTTAAAAGAATGCCTCATGTGGGAGATGTTTTCTATTCTGATGATAGTGAAGGAGTACCAAGAGTATTTAAGTTTTTAATCGATATGATTGAGGCAAGGCGTGATGATTTTCAAAAGAAAGGTATTGGAAGCTTTACTGAATATCAAAAACTTGGTTATGTGGATACACCGACAATAGTTTTGGTATTGGATAATTATTTTGACTTTATGGAAATCTATCCGGATCTTGAGGAGTCATTTGCGAAATTAGCAAGAGATGGAAGCAAATACGGCATACAGATAATAACATCTGTTAATCGAGTGGCAGACATAAGGTATAAGACAAGACAGAGTTTTACAAAAATGTTGCCGTTACAGCTTACTGAAAAGGGAGATTATTTAGATGTTATAGGAAAGAGTCCGGAGATTTTACCAACTGCAGTTCCGGGACGTGGTCTTGTGCTTGCAGGGGAAGTGTTAGAATATCAAACTGCTCTTCCGGAGTACGGTTCTTCTGAAATGGAAAGAACACAAAATATGCAGGAGTATTTTGATTACTTTATATCAAATTATAACGGGAAGGGTGCAACGAGAATTCCTGTATTACCTGAGAATAAGCTTTATGCTGAGGATCTTGACGACTTTGATAATTACATTGAAGAAAGAAGAATACCAATAGCATATGAGATGGAGCATATCGAACCTGTATCTTTAAGCTTTGAAGATACGTATTGCTATGGTATAAGTGGTACTACCACACATGGGATTATTAATTTTATGCAAAATATTCTTTTGGCATCAGAGAATATATACGCAGACATACATATAGTGAATCTCAATCATGATTTTGTTGCTGTTAGAAATTTTTCATATAAAAGATTGTATGAAAATCAGGATGGGATATATGATTTACTGATTGAACTAAAACAGGAATTTAAGTCAAGAAGTGCACGTAAAAAAGAAATAATAGCTGAAGGAATAAATGATTATTATCCTGTTCTGATAAAAGATTTTAAACCGGTTGTTGTTTTAATCGATGACTTCAGTCAATTTTTACAGAAAATATATGACACAAGTTACAAGGAGGAAATGAATAATATTGTAGAACTTTTCTTCCGGGAAGGAAAGCAACTCGGAGTTATGTTTTTGGCAGGATTTACACCTGATTTCCTATCTTCAAGTTTGTATACTTTGGCATGTAAGACGTTTGTACATTATAAGAAAGGAATACATCTTGGCGGCCAGTTAAATGATCAAAAATTATTTGAATTCACTTTGCCTATATCTGTTCAAACTAAGAGTTTGCCTGATAATATCGGGTACACTTTAGTTAAGAATAAGCCTTGCAGATTATATGTACCAATGCATGTGGGTGAGGAAGATGACTGATTTTGTTATATGTGATTTGGATGAAGTTAATATGAACAATGTTAGGGATAATTGCTTTAATTATTTGTTTGAGAAAAATTATGAAGCTGAGGTATATGGTTTTTCTGATATTGACAGTGCAAAAGAAAATATAAGTGAAACAAATATACTATTATCATGCTTTGTTGAATGTGGAGAACCTATTGATAGGCTAATTGACAGTATCAGGGCTGTAAACAAAGATAATTATGTTGTAATTATGGCTAATGATGTAGATGATGTTATTAAATATACAAATCCTGTTATAAGACCAGTGGGATGTCTGTTTAGACCTCCGTCGGAATATCATGTTCGTCGTATATTAGACGAGATAGATACTGCCACTATGAGCTCCGGTAATAATCAAATTATAGCTTTTAAGATTAAATCTAAGGAATATTATGTTAATTGTGAAAACGTAATAATGATTGAAGCAGCCAATAAGAAAATTATTCTTTATACCGATAGCCAGGAATTTGAATTTTATGATTCCATGGATAATCTTGTACAAAAGCTGCCTAAGTATTTTTTTAGAGTCCATAAAAGCTATATTGTCAATATGGACAAGGTAAAAGCGGTTGATTACAAAAATATGGAAATAACATTGGAGGATGAGTTGGTTGCTGATTTATCAAGAAGTAATAAATCGGAATTTATGGGATATATGACAACATATAAGGAGGCAACCTGATATGGCGATAAGCTATAGGTTAACAAGTGATGAATTGAGTGTTTTATGTTGGTTGACGGGTAATGAGAAGTTTTCCATATTGGATATTAATTCGAATTTTAATCTTGAGAAGTTCAATACTTCATTTGAAACTTTAAAAAATAAGGGAATAGTAAAAGAAGCAGAACAGGGATATATTATAGACCCTGTAGTGAATTATATAGTCAATATAATGTCGGATTCGTACGTTTATCTTATTGGAAAAAATGGTGGGAGTATTATTACTTTCGATAAAGATATGGTTTTAATTATGAAGAGAGACATGCGTGACAAGAGAAAATGGCATATATATCCTTATAAGAAATTTATAGATGCATTGATGGATGATAAAGAATCATATTTGGACGATGAATTAGTACTTGTATATGATCGTGCATCAGGTGAGACATTAGAATGTAGTTGGAAAGCTTATTGTGAAAGGGTGATAAAGAGTGAACAGGGTGTTAATTGAATTGTTTTGTGCTGCTACTATAAAAAAATATGATTTTTGGATTCCTAAATCTATGCTTATAAAAGATGTGATTAAAAGGTTAACAGAGGATATCGAAGATTATGAAAATGTTGAGGAACTTTTCGGAAATGTAGATGATATAATGCTGTACCTTGACGATAGAAAGGTAATATTAAATAAGGAATATACGGTAGAACAGTCAGGAATTGTTAGTGGACAGATGCTTATGATGGTATAATTTTTGCAATTGACTCCATTTTTTTGACATTTTGTCAGGATTTTAACAAAAAAATATATTATGACGTATTATGTACACATAAGGCACATATGACGTATTAGAAAGGAGAAAGAGATGGCTGAAAAATATAAGTGGGATGTCGATCAACTTAGATATTGCATAGATAAGCTGAAAAGAGAAAGAAGTAATCTTACAGATTATCGAAATCAATTAAGTAGATTTAAATCAAGCGTAAGTGAAGCTTGGATGAGCTTAGCAGGTACTGCTTATGAAAACAACCTTGATTTAGATGAGGATATGGTGGTACAGATAATAGACAGCATAAATAATGAGATTGAAAAACTCGAAAAGGTAGTAAACAATTGCTATATTCCATGTGAAGAAAAACTTGGAAGTAAGGTGAATGGTTTGGCGTCCAGTATTAAAGCAATATAAGGAGGTGTTTTTTTGGCAGATAGTAAAACGTTGTATGTTGACCTCTCTATACTAAAAAGTAATGTTACTCTCTTAAGAAATATGCAAAGATCAATGGCCAATATCGGTACAACTCTAAGAAATCTTTCAGGAGAAGCGGGTGAATTTTGGGATGGAAGAGCTTTTAAGGTTTTTAAAAACAATCAAAAATCGCTTATTAATAAAGTGACTGAGATGGAACATCAAATTGGAAGCTGCAGGAATGATTTAGAGCAGGCGATAGCAGTATATGAGAGAACGGAGAATGATAATACGAAAACGGTTGAAAATTTATCGACCAAGGATATTTTTTAGGGAGAGATAGCTTATGGCACAGATTAATGTTAATACAGAAAGCTTGCTAAGATTGGCAAACCAATTGCAAGATACATCTTCTGATTTAAATGATGATTCAAAAAGATTATCAAATGTTAAAGGAAATGTAGAAGCAGCATGGAAGAGTAAATCAACCAGAGTCTACACGGATGAGATTGAAATTGTAAGAAGAAATATAAATAAAATCTCAGATGAGGCTGAAGAAATTGCAAGAATTATTAAGAAGTATGTTGAAGAGATCAAGAGAATTGAAAAAGAAAATTCACAGATGTTCAAGAGTTAGTTAAGTAACAAAAAAATACAAATAAAAGGAGAGATTATTATGTCACAAATTACAGTAACACCACAAACAATGATAAGTCTGGCAGAGGGAATTGAGGATAAGATTGATGAGTGGAACAACTCAGTTACAGCAATTTACAGACTCAATGATGAAATGGATGCTATGTGGGATGGCACAGCAAATGATACTTTTAACCAGATGTTTCAGGAGGATTCAACAAAGTTTAAGTCACTTTCGCAGGTTATGCAGGAATATGCAACAGCTATCAAGACGGCAGCGAATAAGTATATTCAGAGTGAAGATGAAGTTAAAGGAATAGTTTCCAGAAGATAATCATATTAAGAAAGGTTAAAGGGTGAAAAAAATGGCAGATTTAATATTAAAAGTAGAACCGGAACAGGTAAGGGCAAAAGCAAGGGAAATAAATAGTCAGAAACAGATGATGGAATCATATATGCAGGAAATGAACGCAAAAGTTAATGAATTAAACGAAGCATGGAATAGTGAATCTGGTAAGGCATATGTTCAGAAGTACAGTCAGTTACATAAAGAAATACAGGATTCTTTAGACGCTCTATTACAGCATGTTAATAATCTTAATGAAGCTGCTCAGAAGTATGAAGAGATGGAGTCAACACAGGCAAGAACTGTGGACGCACTCACTACACAGGATATTTTTTAGAGTAAATAGTATTGTATGGTATGTGGCATATAGCCACATACCATAAATGGGTGATGATATGGATGAGATAAGATTTGATAGGGATGGATTTGATGAAATTATTGATGAAATTCATAATTTGGAGATAATTATAGATGCGCAAAAAGATAAAATATCCATGTGTAAAACTCATTTAAGTTGTGAAACTAATAGGTTCGAAGAACCTATGAAAATATTAATTAAACACATAAATCAAGTCAATGAAAACTTACGTGTTTTAAAAGAAAAAGCAAAAAAAATAAAAACCGTCTATTGTAATGCTGAAGAAGAAAATATAAGGATAGTTGAATCATTAGGTACGGTAAAAAAAGAAAAATTACCTAAAAATAACGTATTTGCTGACAGCATAAAGGCTATAGGTAGCATCAGCAGTTTGGGTCATAATTTTACTTCTAAAAGGATTGAGATGAATGACTTGATAAATGTTATGAATTTTTCTACGACAGAGGAATGGCTGGCACGAAGTGTTTTGTCAGTGGGTGTTACAACGATTGTCTCTATGGAAGAGATAAACAAAATACGGAAGATGATAGGTGGTTTGAATTTGGAAAACAATGGTTAGATACCTTTATTATAGATTGTGGAAAGGAGTGAAAAGATGAGTGCTTATGAGTTAGATAAAGAACAAATGCAAAGCAGCAACCGCGAGCTGATGTTTTTGTCGGGAAGCTTACTTATTACAGCTGCCACTACAGGAACAAGAGGGCTTCTTTCTAATGACAATAGTCCTACGGCAAAAGCTATAAAGCGAAGAATAGCTAATTTATCTAAGAAGATTGCTGCGGAGAACGTTAATGTTGGTAGATTATATTCCTATGGAACAGCTGTAGTAGTTGAAACTACAAATGCTGAACTTTCAGCATATGGCAAAATGATGGGATTCTCAGATATTATAAGGAAGATTGTTGGTAATATTAATGCTTCATTGGGCAATAACGGAAATATTAATCCGTCAATAGGTTTGTTCGAATTTGTTAAAAAGATGAAATCTTCATATGATGACATTAATCAGCGTATAGTTGATAAAACAAGTGCTTCAGGAAATTGGAGTGCTAATTATACTTTTAAAAGTGGAAAGGCTGAGTATAGTGGCGAATACTCATATGCAAGTGGGGAGTTTAAACTTGGTGAAGCCGAAGCACATGCTGGTTATAGTGCCACTGTCTTTAGAAGAGATGAAAATGGTAATCTTGTTTTTGACCCTCAATTTGCTGCTACTGCAGGTGCATCGGCTACGTTATTCACGGCAGCAGGAAGAGCTGGAATCGGAAATGAAAATTTAGGTGCTAATGTTGCAGGCGATGTTACTGTAGGTAAGGTCGGAGCAGAAGTAGGAGTAAGTACAGGTCTTTTTGACAAAAATGGTAATCTTAATCCAAATGCACATATTAGTGCAAAAGCTGAAGCAATAGCTCTTGAAGCAAATGCAAAAGGAAGTGTAACAGTTCTTGGTGCTGAGGCGACAGTCAAAGGTTCTTTAAATGTTGGAGTAGGTGCACATGCAAACGTAGATATAGGAGATGGAAAACTTAAGGTAGATATTGGTGCGTCACTTGGGATAGGTGCAAGTATAGGTTTTGAAGTTAGCTTGCCTAAGATAGGTGCTATAAAAGATTTTTCTACCGGAATTACAAAAAATATAACAAACGGATTTAAAAAGATATTTAATTGGTAGATTAGAAACAACTTATTTAGTATAATACATAAAAAAGAATTAGGAGGATAATCATATGTTTAATGGAGTTTTACCTATTGGTTCAGTTGTAACTTTAAAAGGTGGAGAAAAGAAAGTTATGATAATTGGAATTTGTCAGTTTCAGGCAGTTGCAGGAGAGGAAAAACCAAGAATTTGGGATTATGTTGGATGTCCTTTTCCTGAAGGATACCAAGGACCTAGTGAGGGATATCTTTTCAATGGTGATCAGATTGAAAATGTATATGTTCTTGGCTATCAAGACGAGGAACAGATGGCTATGAAAACAAAATATGATATGTTGCTTGAAGAATTAAGAAAAGACTCGGAGGAATAAACTATGTTTTGTCCACATTGCAATGCTTATAATACTGAAGATTCAATTATATGTTCAGAATGCGGTATGCCTTTATTAGAAATAAAACAGAAGAAAAAGGTTCCTATTGTGCTTATTTCGATTATAATTGGTTCTGTTTTGGCGTCAATTTGTCTTGTTATTGGTGTTATGGCAATAAACAACTCTAAAAATCAAAAAAAATATGATAAAAAAATAGTTGCTGCAGAAAAATATATAAGAGAAGGTAATTATGAGCTTGCAATCGAGGCATATAATGAAGCTATTAAGATAGATGATGAAGATGAAGATGCATATATTCAGTTAGCAACAGCTTATTATGAGATGGGAAATATGGAAAAGGTTGACGAGATATTGACTAAAGGTTATCAGAAAACTAAGGGTAAAAGAATTAACCTTGTTCTCCGAAATTATCTGGCTTTTGGTAATTTAGAAGGAGTAGAAGCAGTTACTGTTACAGATGATGATGCAATAGAGAAAAATTCGGAAGTATATTTAGATAATGACCTTTTAGAATTAATAGCTGATTATGGATATCAGGATTACGAGTCAATGTATGGTCCGGGAACTATTAATAGGGAAAACGGAAATGATCTGATAAGCATTTCTTATACTAATCCTGGTATAAAGATTTTCTATGCTAATAATCAGAGTAATACTTTTGATTCCAGTACAGGTATTCCGATAGG
Organism: uncultured Lachnospiraceae bacterium; assembly: GCA_902800325.1. Taxonomy (GTDB): domain Bacteria; phylum Bacillota; class Clostridia; order Lachnospirales; family Lachnospiraceae; genus Coprococcus_C. Next base: position 36,917 of record CADCDW010000001.1, on the reverse strand, counting down.
GAATACTAAGCCTTCTTATATTGTTGTAGATAATTTTGGTGTATTATTTGAAGAGTTTGATTCAAATATTACGTACGAGGATTTATGTGATATGTTTAATGCAAACCTTGAAGTTTTAAGTAATTCAAATGGATATTACATAGAAGCTAATTATATGGCATGCAAAATACAACTTGGATGTGATGCGGGTGGAAATATAACTTCGGATAATACATGGAATATGATAGTTGAAAATGGTGCAGGTGAAAATAATCTTGAGGCAACTTTTGATGGAGTAGCTTCAGGTAAGATTATTGATGCTGTAACAGGATATGGTATCCCTGAGGTAAGTTTGACTGTCAGAGAAGGAGCAAATAATCAGTATGGAGAGGTTATAGAGAAAATAAAGTCAGATATGCAAGGAAATTATATATTGGAATTAAATGAAGGAAGATATACTATATGTGCTGAAGCTGATGGCTTTACAACAGAATTTTTTGAAGTTAATGTTGTTAAAGGAATGACTCTTACAGCCCAGAATTTAACTATGAGTAGTACCCTTAATAGCGGGGAAGTAAGAATAGTATTGGAATGGGGAGCTTATCCTACCGATTTGGATGCTCATTTAAGGACAAGCCGAGGAGAAGTAGATTTTAGAAATATGTCTATCAGTGGTGTAGCAGGTTTAGATGTAGATGATAGAAATGGATATGGACCTGAAACTATTACTATAGATAATGTAACCGCAGGGGAATATACATACTATGTAGAAGATTATACTAATTTGGGTTATTCATCAAGTAATGAATTGGCAAATTCAGGAGCTACAGTTAAAGTATATATGCCTGGTGAGTCAGAACCACGTATTTTCAAAGTCCCTTCAGGTACTGGTACTGAATGGGAAGTATTTAGTTTAAGAAACGGTAATATAGAAGAGATTAATAGGATAACTACATATTAGAGTGTTTAATAAAAAAGTATCAAGGAGTAAAAAATGAGTACTTATGTTATTGCGGATATTCATGGATGCTATAGAGAATTTATGCAGTTATTGAACAGAGTTGGATTTGATGATAAAAAGGATAATTTATATGTATTAGGAGATATAATTGATAGAGGGCCGGGTTCAGAAGAGGTATTTGAATGGGTATATGAAAGATACAATAAAAATGTATTTATGTGCATGGGAAATCATGAGTCGATGTTTTGTGATTTTGTCAACTTTAATTCTTGTAAGAAGTTATCAGAAAAGATTATGAAGAAGAGAAAGATAGAGGAGTTTGACATATCATGGGTTTTAACATCGGACATACCCGGAAAAGAAAAGGAAATATTATTGGAGTATTATAATTTTCTAGAAAACAAGATGGATAAGTCATATGATAAATATGGAACTATAGAACAACTACTTGAAAATGGTAGAGATGATGCTTACTTGGAAAAGATGAAGATATTTTTTGAGAAGCTTCCGTATTATTTCATTTTGGAATATGCCGGGAAGATTTTTTATCTTGTTCATGCATATATTTCTGAACCTGTAGATGAGTGCTCCGAATATGACATGATTTGGTCAAGGGCATTTGTAGAAGGAGAGCCCGGAATTCCGGGAAAAGTAGTATTATATGGGCATACACCAACTACAACCTACCATTACAATTATGAAGGCAACGTTAAGGTTAATAAGCAAGATGATGCTATTACGGTAAATATAGACTGTGGCTGCTGTTGGAGAGCGCCAAATTCAAAGCTTGCCTTAGTAAGACTAGATGATTTGAAGGTGTTTTATTCAAATATATATAAGAATAACTATGTTACAAATGTTTTGTAACATTTATTTTGTGTTTTTTTATTATTAAAGAAATAATGTATAATCTTGTATTGAGTGGGGGATAACAATGGAAAGCAAAAAATTGGTAGATTGTTTTTGGGATACTGTTGAAATATCCAGGAACATAGAAAGTGATTTGGTTAAGGTATATGACGAAAAATACATGTCACAGACATCAAGTAAAATATACAAAGCTGATATTATTGTTGAGAATATCACTACATATAGAGCAGCATATAAATTCGGCTGTAGTCAAGAAAAAAAAACGGCAGTTTTAAATTTTGCAAATCCGGTAAGTCCTGGGGGTGGAGTTACAGTAGGCGCTATGGCTCAAGAAGAATGTTTATGTAGAAGTAGCAATCTTTATATGAGTATTAACGCTCCAATTGCAGAAAAAGAATTTTATTTTTATCATAAATATCATGATTATAATGGCTTTTACTCTGATAAGATTATATATTCTAAGGATATTACAGTTTTTAAAACAGATAATGATTTGCCGGTTATTATGGATAAGTCAGATTGGTATAAGGTTGATGTTATAACCTGTTCAGCACCTTATTTAAGACATAGAATTGATATTGATAAAGCTTACCTTAAAAGAGTGCTTAAGGATAGAATAAAAAATATTTTTGAGGTTGCGACAGATAATAAAGTTGAAGTATTAATATTAGGGGCTTTCGGCTGTGGCGCTTTCCATAACCCTCCTGAAATTGTTGCAGAAGCATTCAGAGATGTTATTACTGATTATATTTATGGGCCTTTTTCAAAGATAGTTTTTGCGATAAAAAGTACCAATATGAATAATCCTGAGTTGTGTCCTAATATTAATGCGTTTAAATATTTTTTGTCTGATGTACTTGATAACAATATAACGGATCATGATATTTTTTATGGTTCTAAATCTATTAGAATGCCATCTGGTGAATCAATTTATTTTCAGCGAGAAATTGAACTATTCACAAAACTTCAAAGAAATAATAAATATTTTGGTAAGCGTTTTTCTATTTTAGGTGATTCTATAAGTACTTTTCACGGATTTAATCCAAGTGGTTATAATATGTTTTATGATGTAGATAATTGTATGAAGGCGGCTATAGAATCCGTAAATGACACATGGTGGAAGCAAGTTGTCGATTTTTTTGGTGGTGAACTATTGGTAAATAATTCGTGGTCAGGCAGTAGAGTCACTAGAATATCTAATGAAAAAAAATTATTTCCTTCAGGGTGTTCTGACGAAAGGACAAGTGGGCTTGATTTAGACGGAGTATTGCCAGATATAATTATAGTATTTCTTGGATTCAATGATTGGTTTTATAAGGCTCCAATTGAAACAGGTAATGAAAATGAAGATGATTCGGTCTTTTCTTATGCTTATGGTTTGATGTTGGATAAGTTGAAAAAAAATTATCCTGAGGCGGATATTTTATGTTGTACATTACCGGAGACTTATATGGAAGGGATACCATCGTTTGTTTTCCCTGCGGGATATATGAGAGAAAATATCATAAATTTTAATGATGTTATAGAAAAAGTATCTGTAAATAAAGGTTGTAAAACATTAAATATTGCTTCGTTTAATGTGCCATATGATTCTTTTGATGGCTGTCATCCTACTAAATTAGGTATGAGAATGATAGCGTGTATGATTTTGAGAAGGATAATAGATTTAATAAATATAGAAAATCGCATAAGTGACAGATATAAGTATTTAAATGATTTTTTAGATTGTAGACACCATCACAAGTATATTGAAATAGAAGATTATTATGATGCTACACGTGTGTTAGGTGGCATACATGTTTGTGTTAGGTGTTTTAATAAACATTTTGGTCCTATTCCTGATTATACAAATCCTACTGATATAGTTAATGTACATTATAGGATGGGAAAAAAGATATATAGATTCTATGGAAGCAAAGAAGGAAACATCATAGGTAATAAGTACAAGCTTCTTAGGCAAATGAAGGGAGAACAATATCATAGGTTTTTAGGCATTAATGTTAGTACCGGTGAATCTGTATTTATAAAATGTTTATGTGCAAATAATACATATGAAAATGAAAGATTATTACTAAATGAAGCAAAGGTTTTGAGAAAACTAATTCATCCTTTAATTCCAAGATTGATTGATGTAATTAAGGATACTAATAATACTTATGTTGTTATGGAATTTATAGAAGGGAGAACATTGGAAAAAAATCTTGAATTATATGGTTTTCAGGATGAGGTTGTGGTAGCCAAATGGATTGTGGATGTTGCAAAGATAATGAGTTTTCTTCATAATTCTAATCCCTCAATTATTTATGGAGATATACAACCTAAAGATATTATAGTTTCATCTAGCAATGATATAAGATTAGTTAATTTTAATTGTTCAAAGGTATATGGAGAAAAAAGCTATCCATGGGAATTGAGCTCATTGGGAGTTGTGGGATTCGCTGCCCCGGAACAATACAATGGGATATCGGATTACAGAACGGACATATATAGTTTAGGTATTACGATATATAAGTTATTAGCAGGTAATGTAAAGATAGGATTAAAATTTGGTAATGATAACATACCTATTAGGCAGATTAACCCATTAGTATCTAAAAAAATGGAAAGAATCATTATGAAGTGTACAGAAAAGAATCCAAAAAAAAGGTATAAAAATTGTGAAAAATTGTTATCAGATCTACAACAATTGATAGACAAAAAATATAAGAAGTAGCTTAAAATTATAATACTTTTAAACATCTTAATAATTAGTGTGAAATAATGCTTGTTGTAAGAATGTATACAGACTCATGTAAAAATATGTAAATAATTCTGAAAAATCCATTGATTTTCACATGAATATATCTTGCAATTTTACTACAAACACTAGTGCATCCGTTTCCAAATAAATCGACTATATAACTTGTCTAAATTGACATCTGCTTCGTTGCCCTCACTATTGATATAGATGCATTTGAGATTTATGTTTCTGATATGGGTTTGCTTTGCGCTAAAAAAGATTTATCTGCTAATGAGATTTTGTATATGACAGAAGAACTTAACGATTTTAAGGGTGGAATGACTGAAAATTATGTAAATTTCATATGTTGAGATTGTTGATATGAAATAATTATAAATTCAATTGTTAATATATTACATTTTTAATATTTATAAATAAAATAAAAGATAAGGTTCATACTATTTATGTTATTTCAAATATTGTGAGGAGTGTATGATATGAAAAATATAAAGAAAATAGTATTAACAACCTTATCTTTGGTATTGCTTTCGGTTTCACTTACTGCATGTGGTGCCGGAAATGATGAAACTACAAGAGATGAGGCTACAACAGAAAGCGCAAGAGACAATGATGATCTTATGGATGACACAAAGGATGCTGCCGATGACATCGTAGACGGAGTCGGAAACGGCGCAAAGGATGTCATTGATGGTGTGCAGGACGGTGTGGACGAGATAACAGACAACGAAGACGAGCCGGATGACAATAACCATAATCACAATCAATAAAAATATATGATGCCGGACCGTTTCTTACTGTTACATTTTGATACAAAGCAAATCGTGAGCGTCAGTGAGATTTGCGTGTATTATAAAATGTAACAGTAAGAAACGGTCCGGTATTACTTTTTTTATTCGCAATTGTTTATATTATCATTTGCATTTGGATTTTTGGCGTCACCCGGATTGCAAAGCTCCAGTGGTTTTATATTTCTATCAAGCAGGCTTCCTTCAACGAATTCCATACGTATCGAATCATCATCGGTAACAAGGCTTCCTTTGGTTGCAACAGCTTTTCCGTCATGAGGAATTCTGTATGCATTGAAGTATACGGAATTACATATAAGTGTAAGACCTATAGTTATGTCAGGTGATGTGGCTTCAAAGTCAAGAACCTTTGGAAGTGCCATAAGGTTCAGACCTTGTGCTACGGTGTTGTTAGTATCTGAAAAACCAATTACGTTAAGCAAAGGTTCAGTTATTTCACCACCTGTATAGGATATGCCGTAAGGTGCAAATACATCAAAACTGGTTGACTCAGGATTTGTTTCACTGTCATATCCCGGTGCGGTTACATCGGATGGAAGATATACTATATCGGGAAGTGAGAGCGTAGCAAGAAGTCTTTTGCTGTAGTCATAGAGCTTGATGGCAAAGTCGACTGTTAAATTGGTAAGAGTTACATTATAACAGTTTGGCCTTGTTGCAATTGGCGTAACGGTGGTTGTATCTTCACCTGCAGCCTCTTCAAGTGAAATGTCGATAACCTCAGCGGTTGCATAGTAAGCTGTTGGATAATCGGCAAGAAAGCCTTCCGGAAGTTCAATTGTCTGGCATACATTTATACCAACTTCATCATATATAACCGGCGCAAGAAGATTTAAAAGCCTTGGGTCGCCGCATTGTGGATTTAAGCATACATCTGTAGCGCCACAGCATGAGCCCTGGTTATTTACGAAATCATTATTCATTATTCTTTGATTGGAATTACAATTTTTAGCCATGGGACTATTCCTTTCTTATATGCTTAATTTATTATATTCAGCATGACTTTACAGGTTAAATAAAAATAAATCATATTACAAAAAAATATGAATATAGATATATAAAAAATATTTTGGAGAATATATGGAATATATTCATTCTTTGTCTGATGGACGTAAAGCAGTTATATATGACGAAGGAAACAATGTAATGCTTTTATTTATAACCAATATAAGAAATATGCAAAGTGCTGTTATAGCAAGGGATTATCTATCACTTTTAGACTGTTTATACTTTAGAAATAATTTATATATTTCTTATATAAGTACGGGAAATGAACTTAAATGGAAACAGGCCGGTCGTGACGACGGTTTGGTTCTTATATCCGGAACAGGTGAGGCTTTTGATGTTGCAGGTATTTCTCAATTTGTTATAAATGAAAAGATATATGTAAGTTATCAGATATACAATGGAAGTATAAATAGTTATGAGATAAGGTATATTGCACCAAATGGTGACAGAAAATCCAAAACAATATTTTCACAGGATGAAAAAATAAAAGGCTATAGAATGGAGAAAATTAATGAAGATGTATATTTAATCATTCAGTCAAAAGAAAATGGACCATACGATTATTATAGGCTTGATATCGATGGACAGGAGGATATAAGCCTTTCAAGAGAATACCTGGTTGACGAAAAGGAGGAGAATAAAAGAAAAGAAGACTTTGAAAAAAAGGTTAAGCTTTTTGAAGATGAAAAAAACAAATATAAGGACAATATGGAAAAGGAATTTGAATCAGAAAAGAAAAGGGAAAATGAACAGTTTAAACTTGAGATTGAAAAGCTAAAAGAAGAACTTCAAAAGCAGCATTGTGATGAAATAAAAGCTTTGGAAGAAAATTATACAAGACAATATAACGAGCTCAGTGATATGACCAGACAGGTACAGGAAGAGGGAAGAAGGTATAGAGATTTATATGTTCAGACACTTGAGGTGGTAAATAGAAAAAAAGAAAATACGGAAACAAATATAGCTGAAACAAATAAAACCAAAAAAAATACAGATGAAACAAACAAAACCGAAACAGGTAAAGCCGGAACAAATAAAGCTGAAATAAACAAAAACAAAACAGGTAAAGCCGGAACAAATAAGGCTGAAATAAATAAAAACGAAACAAAGGTTTCGGAAAACACTGTAACTAAGACTACGAGAAAAAAGAAAACTACTGCAAAAAGTAAACCGGATAATAAAAGTGATAACATAACTGAAAACCCTAAAGATAAAGTGGCTAAAAATGAATCTTAAATAAATGCAACAGAAAAACTTATAAATATAGAAAATAAAGCAGACAAAGAGAATGGAAACTAAATGAAAAAAGAATTTTTAAGACTTGACTATGTAACATTTTCGTAATAAAATAAAAATTACAGCCTTTTTTAAGAAAATAACCATTCTTAAAGAAACTGCAATTTGTATCATGTAAAGATTATGCCACAATATTTAGGTTTGTAAAGGGAATTATGAGCGAAAATATTAATAAAAATAACAAAGCTTCAAAGGAAACTACAACTAAATATAATAGAAAAAATGTGGATAAAATAAAGAGATTACTTTTGGCTGCATTTGTGATAATGTTTGCAGTACCGGTGCTTTTATGTATATATCTTATGATTAAGCTTAGCAGTTTAGAAAGAAAAATAGATGAACTTGGTCTTAAGTCTGCAGTAGAGGCATCTTCCGAAACCGCATCTCTTGAAGCTACTGTAGATATGCATGATGATGATCTGACAGCCTATGACAGCCTTGAGAAGCACCAAAATCAAAACGAAGCATTGGCATCCGCATATGCTATTAAGGCAAGTGAAACAGATGCGTATGAAGTAGATACTGATATCAGTGATACGGAAGCGGCAGACATAGAAACAAAGGATGAAGAATCTTCTGAAAACCGTATTAGTAAATCAGAAGCTCAAAAACAGCAGCTAAATGGAAAAAAAGTCTATCTTACATTTGATGACGGTCCAAGTATTTATACGGATGAAATCCTTGATATACTTGAGGCCAACGGCGTTAAAGCTACATTTTTTGTTGTTCACTATGACAATGAAGATCTTTGGCCTGCATATCAGAGGATAGTTGATGACGGACATACCCTTGCTATGCATTCATATACACACATTTATAATGAAATTTATGCGGACGAGGATTCCTTTAAAAAAGATATTGATGATATACATGATTTCCTGTATGATTTAACAGGATACGATTGTAAATATTACAGATTCCCGGGAGGAAGTTCTAACCACGTGTCCAGTGTAGATATGCAACTGTGTATGAAGTATCTTGATGAAAAGGGTATAGTATATTTTGACTGGAACGCTCTTAGTGGTGATGCTGACGGCGGATACCATTCGGCAGAGGAACTTGAGTCCAATATTTTAAGATATGTCAGAAGTAATGAAGGTGATTCAGTTGTACTTATGCATGATTTGTCTGACAGACATTCTATGGTTGAGGCACTTCAGGACTTGATAGATACGCTTAAAGCAGAGGGTTATGAAATCTGTCCTATAGATGAAAATACTCCTTTGATTCAGCACGTGGAGTATGATCCGGAACTGATTGGAGAAGACTGATGAATTATACAGAAGCATTGCAATATATAGAAGAAAAGAATAAGCTCGGCATTGTGCCGGGCTTAGATAGTATTAAGGAGCTTTTAAAAAGACTTGGAAATCCTGAAAAAAAATGTAAAGCTTTACATATAGCAGGAACCAATGGTAAAGGCTCCATTTTTGCTTTTGTTGAGAGTGCACTTATAGAAGCAGGATATAAAATCGGAAGATATATTTCACCGACCATTTTTACATATCTTGAAAGATTTCAGATTAATAAACGATATATGAGTGAGGATACATTTACGAGTCTTTTGGATATCGTATCTGTTAAAATATCTGAAATGAAAAAAGACGGTTTTAACAGCCCGACAGCATTTGAGATAGAAACTGTTATAGCATATCTTTATTTTGCAAAAGAAAAATGTGATTATATGCTTATAGAGTGCGGTATGGGCGGTACTCTTGATGCCACAAATGTAATTCCTGCTCCGGTGGTTTCGGTATTTGCCCAGATAAGTATGGATCATATGCAATTTTTAGGTAATACAATTTCTGAAATTACAAAAAGTAAATCAGGTATAATTAAAAATGGCACTGTCTGTATATCCGCACCTCAAAAAAGAAGTGCCGGAAACGTCTTGAAAAAAACATGTTCAGAAAAAAATGTAAATTATATTGAAGTAAATGAGGAGGATATTAAAGTAGTTTCAGAGGATGAAAACGGTATATGCTTTAATTATAAAGAAACAGGTTATAGTATAAAGCTTTTGGGGGAACATCAGATAATAAATGCTGCTACAGCGATAGAAGTGTTAAAAGAACTTAATATAAAGGAAGAATACATTAAAAACGGTCTTTCCAAAACGGTATGGAAAGGAAGGCTTACAAAGGTTTGCGACAGCCCTCTTATGTATGTAGATGGAGCGCATAACGAGGCTGCATGGACAACACTAAAAAACAATATAAATAAGTATTTTACAAATAAACGAATTATTTATATAATAGGAGTATTGAAGGATAAGGAATATCAAAAAATGGTTGATATTTTGTGTAATACTATGGAATACGCTATAACTATTACCCCAGATACACCAAGAGGGCTTGATAAGAGCATCCTGTCAGAGCTTATCAATAAAAAGGGCATAGTTACCGATACTGCGGACAATGCCAAAGAGGCTTGTGAAAAGGCATTTGCATATGCTGAGAACTTAAAGCAGGAATGTATGATTTTGGTTTGTGGATCTTTGTCATTTATAGCTGATTATCTAAATATGAAATTTGATTACTTAGAATTGTAATTAAACATGATTTTTGATTGTAATATAAATTAAGATGTTTGTGCGTTTAATCATTAAGGAGAAGGTTATGGAAAGGATTGAAAAAATACTTAACAATAATATATATAACCAGTGTATGGCCGGTATAGAAAGAGCGGAAGAAAATCGTTTGTTTTGCCTGCATGATACGGAGCACTCACTTGCTGTCGCAAGAATTGCATATATTATAAATCTTGAAAATGAACTTGGTTATGACAAAGAATGTATATATGCGATGGCACTTCTTCATGATATAGGCAGATGCAGGGAGTATGAGGAGGGTATACCTCACCATGAGGCAGGAAGTGTACTTGCTTTTGATATATTAAAGGCATGTGATTTTTCAGAAGAGGAAATATATGATATAACTTCTGCTATTTCAAATCATAAGAAGCTTTCCAAGGATACAAGCAGAAGAGAACTTAAGTACATTTTATATAAAGCAGATAAGCTTTCGAGAAATTGTTTTGAATGTAAAATGTATAATGAATGTTACTGGGACGAAGAAAAGAAAAATCAGACAATAATCGTATAGTATAATAACATTATTGATTATGCGAATATATAAAAAATAGGTTTAGTCATTTACAACAAAGTAGCAAAATGGAGGATAAATAGTAATATGATAATCGGACAAAGATATTTTGAAAATAATAAAAGACCATATATCATGGGAATTCTCAATGTTACTCCCGATTCATTTTCGGATGGCGGAAGCTATACCGATATAGATAAGGCTATAAAGCATACAAAAAAAATGATAGATGAAGGTGCGGATATAATAGATGTAGGCGGTGAATCCACAAGACCGGGACACACTCGGATTTCGGTGCAGGAAGAGATAGAAAGAACCTGCTTTGTGATAGAGGCAATCAAAGAAAATTTCAATATTCCTGTGTCTATAGATACCTACAAGCATGAGGTGGCAGAGGCGGCGCTTCTTGCAGGTGCGGAGTTGGTAAATGATATATGGGGCATGACCTATGATGATATGATGGCAGAAACCATAGCAAGACATAATGCTTCCGTGTGCCTTATGCACAATAGAAAAGATGCTGTATACAGCAGTCTTATAGAGGATATAATTTCAGATTTAAATAATATGCTTAATATCGCAAAAAATGCAGGCATTTCTGAAGATAAGATTATGCTCGATCCGGGCATCGGATTTGCAAAGACTACTGAAGAAAATCTGATTGTTATGAATAACCTTGATCGTATCGTGGAGATGGGTTATCCGGTTTTACTGGGTACCTCAAGAAAATCCATGATCGGAAACACGCTTAATCTACCCGTAGAAGAACGCGAGGAGGGTACTATGGCAACCTCGGTTATCGGACTTATGAAAGGCTGTACATTTTTCAGGGTGCATGATGTTAAAGCAAATTATAGGGCGTTAAAGATGACTTATGAAATCTGTAAGGAGAAAAGCTTTGGATAAAATAGTTATAAAGGATTTGGAAGTTTTTGCTTATCATGGCGTATTTGAAGAAGAAAAAAAGAAAGGTCAGACCTTTATTATAACTGCTGAACTTGCACTTGATTTAAGAGATGCAGGAATGACCGATGCACTTGAGCAAACAGTAAATTATGCAGAGGTTTGTGATTTGATAAGTGAGGTTATGCTTGAAGAAAAGTATAATCTTATAGAAGCTGCCGCTGAAAATATTGCGAACACAATTCTTATAAAATATGATAAAATAAAAAGTGTGCGGATAGTCATAAGTAAGCCTGAGGCACCTATCAGTATGAGCTTTGATACAGTGTATGTTGATATAGAAAGAAAGAAAAATATAGCATATCTAAGTATTGGTTCTAACATAGGAGATAAGGAGGGCTACCTTGACTATGCGGTAGACCAGCTTAATAAAGATGAGTATATAAGAGTCAATAAGATTTCCTCGTACATAGAAACCGAACCTTACGGAGATGTGGAACAGGAAAACTTTTTAAATGCCTGTCTGGAGATAGAAACGCTGTACTCACCAACGGAGCTTTTGTCAGTTATAAACGATATAGAGCAAAGTGCAGGAAGAAAGCGTTTGGTTCACTGGGGACCGAGAACTCTTGATATAGATATCCTTCTTTACAATAAGGATATTATCATGGAGGAAAATCTAAAGATTCCCCATGCGGATATGACCAACAGGCAGTTTGTATTGGAACCACTTTGTGAGATTGCACCATTTGCATATCATCCGGTTTATAATAAGAGGGTAATCGAGCTTTTTGATATTTTAAAGGAAAAGAATAAAGAATAAAATATATCTGACCTGATTTATAATCAGGTAGAAAAAACAATATATAATGTGTTGACTTGGATAAGGAGGAAAAGGTATGGCAGTAAAAACCTTCGCGGCAATTTACGTAGGTTCAAGTGATTTATCTCTTGATATCTATGAGATAAACGGAAAGAAATCATTTAAAAAAATTGATGGGATTAGCAGAATAATAGAACTCGGTAAGGATACCTACAGTGACGGAAGTCTCAGTATAGAATCCATTAAGTTGGTTTGCGAGACCTTGAGCGATTTCAAAAGAAAGATGAAGGAGTATCAGGTTGCAGACTATAGAGCCTATGCAACTTCTGCCGTTAGAGAGGCAGAAAATTCAGAGTTAATAATAGATGCAATCAAGCGTGAGACGGATATAGATGTCAGAATCTTAAGTAACTCCGAACAAAGGTATATGAATTTTAAGGGACTTGTTGCAAAGTATGAAAACTTTCATCAGGTGGCAAGCAAAAATACAGCATTTATAGATGTTGGTGCAGGAAGTGTTCAGATTTCCCTTTTCGATAAAAACAATCTTATCGTAACTGAAAATATCCCAATAGGTGCATTAAGAATCAGAGATTATCTTTCCATGATTGGAAGCAAGTCGGGAAAGATGGATCAGGTTATCGCAGACTTCGTCGAGAGCGATATAGTTACATTTAGAAATATCTATCTCAATGACAAGGAGATAAAAAATATAATTGCCGTGGGTGAGGTTATAAAGGTTTTAAAGAAGGTATTACCTGAAATCGATACTTCGGAAAGAATAAGCAAGGAACAGTTTGACAGAGTTTATAGCAGGGCGGTCAAGCTCTCTCCTCAAGAGCTTACTGAAAAGTATGGCATACCGTATGAGAGAGCAACGCTTATACTTCCGACTATACTCATATATAAATCGCTCCTTAATAACTGTAAGGCAGAGGATATATATGCACCTAATCTTTCATTTTGTGACGGTATTGCAGCGTCGTATATCGATGAGGGCAGCAGGGTTGCATTTTCACATGACTTCAGTGAGGATATAGTGGCATCTGCAACCAATATCAGCAAGAGATACAGATGTAATCAATCACATCTTGACGCAGTTTCAGAGCTTGCACTCAAGATATTTGACAGTGTTAAGAAGATACATGGTATGGGTAAGCTGGAGAGACTTCAGCTTCAGATAGCAGCTATACTTCATGACTGCGGTAATTACATAAGCATGAATAATGGTGCCATTAATTCATATTACATAGTGGCAAACACAGAGATAATAGGTCTTTCGCATAAGGAAAGAATGGAGATTGCCAACATTGTCAAGTACAATATTTTATATCTTCCGTCGAGAGAGAAAATCCAGGCGGAACTCGGAAGCTGCAATTACATAACCATAGCAAAGCTTGTTGCTATACTTAGAATTGCAAATATACTTGATAAGAGTCATCTTCAAAAAATCGAGGATGCCAATATAACGCTTAAGGATGATAAGCTTATAATATCAGCGGTTACCTATGATGATATATCTCTTGAAGCGGGACTTTTTGAATCAAGAGCAGATTTCTTTGAGCAGGTATATGGCATAAGACCGGTGCTCAGATTTAGAAGAAATATATAAGAAAGAAATATATAAGAAAGAAATATGTAAGTTAAAAAGTAATATTTTTATGATTGGTATATGAAAGATATATCATTTATAATTTTTTGAATTTTTAATGAAAGGAATGCGGATTATGGATAAGAGAAACTTTGATAAACCGGAGTATTATTATAACAGAGAATTATCCTGGCTGTTATTTAACTATCGTATATTAAATGAGGCCAAGGATAAAACTATTCCTTTGTTTGAACGTATAAAATTTTTATCAATTACGGCATCAAATTTGGATGAGTTTTTCATGATCAGGGTTGCATCTTTGATTGACCTTGTGAGTGCAGATGTAAGAAAAAAAGATATAGCAGGTCTTACTCCTAAGGAACAGCTTGAAAAGATAATTCCTGAGACTAAGGAAATGATGAAGTCACAGTATCAGACTCTTAACCGTTCTCTTGAACCGGCTCTTGAGACAGAAGGACTTAAGTTCGTAAAGCGATATGAGGATTTGACTGAAAAGCAGGCAAAGTATGTTGATAAATATTTTGAAAAGGATGTTTATCCGGTTCTTACGCCTATGGCGGTTGATTCATCAAGACCGTTTCCTCTTATCAGAAATAAAACCTTAAATATAGGTGCGCTTATACACGACAAGAAAAAGGATGTAGTTGATATAGCAACAGTTCAGGTTCCGTCGGTTTTGCCGCGTGTAATTGAGCTTCCTAAGGAGGGAGAGGCAAGAGAGATTATTCTTCTTGAGGAAATAATTGAGAAAAATCTGGACAAACTATTTCTTAATTACGAGATAGTCTGTGCTCATCCTTACAGAGTAATGAGAAATGCGGATCTTGCCATAGATGAGGATGATGCTGCTGATCTTCTTAAAGAAATAGAAAAGCAGATTAAGAAGCGTGCCTGGGGCGAGGTTATAAAGCTTGAGGTTGCAGCTGATATGGATAAGAGACTGCTTAAAGAGTTAAAGAAGCAGCTTCAGGTAGAAAGCGAGTATGTATATTCCATAAACGGACCGCTTGACCTTACATTTCTTATGAAGGTTAGCGGACTTGATGGTTTCGACCATCTTAAGTACAAAAAATACATACCTCAGCCTGTACCGGGAATCAACAATGATGAAAATCTGTTTGATCAGATTAAGAGAAAGGATATACTTTTACATCATCCGTATTATGAATTTACACCGGTTGTTGATTTTATAAGACAAGCGGCTGTGGATCCGGATGTTCTAGCCATAAAGCAGACACTTTACCGTGTAAGCGGTAATTCTCCGATAGTTGCCGCTCTTGCACAGGCGGCGGAAAACGGTAAGCAGGTTACCGTTTTGGTTGAGCTTAAGGCAAGATTTGATGAGGAAAATAATATCGTTTGGGCAAAGAAGCTTGAGAAAGCCGGTTGTCACGTTATATACGGACTTGTCGGTTTAAAGACTCACTCTAAGATTGCACTTGTTGTAAGACGTGAGGAGGAAGGAATAAAAAGATATGTCCATCTTGGAACCGGTAACTACAATGATATAACAGCAAAGATATATACCGATACAGGTATGTTTACTGCATCGGATTCCATAGGTGAGGATGCTACCGCTGTATTTAACATGCTTTCCGGTTATTCCGAACCACCAACCTGGAACAAGCTTATTGTTGCTCCTATCTGGATGAAGAAGAAATTTGTAAGTCTTATCGGCCGGGAGATAGAAAATGCAAGGCAGGGCAAGGAGGCACGAATTGTTGCCAAGATGAATTCCCTTTGCGATCCTGTTATCATTAAAAATCTTTATGAAGCATCCTGTGCCGGTGTAAAGATTGATTTGATAGTAAGAGGTATCTGCTGTCTTAAGGCAGGAGTTAAGGATTTAAGTGAAAATATAACCGTAAGGTCTATAGTCGGAAACTTCCTCGAGCATGCGAGAATATTCTACTTCTACAACGATGGTTTTGAGGATGTATATATGGGAAGTGCAGACTGGATGCCAAGAAACCTCGATAAGAGAGTTGAGATAACCTTCCCTGTTGAGGATGCGGATCTTAAAAAGGATGTTATAGAGATATTAAATATACAGCTTGCAGATACATTAAAGGCACATGTAATGCTTCCTGACGGAACCTATGAAAAACAGGATCTAAGAGGAAGGGATAAGCTTGAAGCCCAGCTTTTCTTCTGCAAACAGGCAGTAAATAATTCGAAGAACGAAAAGAAGGAAAAAGAATCAAGAGTATTTACACCTAAGACGAAAGTAGATTGATCAAACGCATTATTTAACCTTGACAAATAATCATATGTCTTGGTATAAAGGTAAGGCGGATTAAAAAGATAATTAAATCTAAAAAGAAAAAAATTAATTAACACATCACTAAGGAGGATTTAAAAAGTGGAAAAGTTCTTTAAAATCAAAGAAAACGGTTCGACAGTACGTACCGAAATCTTTGCCGGACTTACAACCTTTTTTGCAATGGCTTATATAGTTTTTGTAAATCCTAATCAGGTTGCGGCAGAGGGAGCAAACGGATGGCTCGTTGCAGCAGGTGCAGAACCTGTGACTATGGGCAAGATATGGAATTCGGTATATATTGCATCGATTCTTGTAGCAATTATAGGTACATTGCTTATGGCATTTTATGCAAGGATGCCTTTTGCACAGGCTTGTGGAATGGGTCTTAACTCATTTTTCTGTACAACCTTTGTTGCCGGTGCATTTTTCGGTGGAGAGGATGTAGTTACAGGTTATCAGGCAGGTCTCGTTATAGTATTTGTATCAGGTCTTGTGTTCCTTGTACTTTCAGTAACAGGATTAAGAAAATATATAGCAACAGCACTTCCTGAGTGCCTTAAGAAAGCAATTCCTGCAGGTATCGGCTTATTTATAGCTATGATAGGTCTTAAAAATGCCGGCATTATCGAAAGCAATCCATACACCTTTGTACAGTTCTTTGATATTCACGGAAGAATCAAGTCCATAGGCGGAGATGTAACCTCACTTGACGTATGGCATGAGATAGTTCCTGTAATAGTAGCGCTTTTAGGTGTATTTATCATTGCAATACTTGCAAAATATAATATAAAGGCAAATGTTATCATCGGTATTTTGATTTCAACTGTTCTTTACTATGTGATGATGTGGGAGCTTCCTTCATTTGATACAAGTCAGATAGGACAGTCATTCAGAGACTTTAAGGATATAGGTTTATTTGGTGTATTTAAGGGAGAAGCATGGGATGCAGCCTTTAACGGGGAGTTTATAGGCGGTGTATTTGCAGCTATCGTACTCATTATAGCATTCTGCCTTGTAGATATGTTTGATACTGTAGGAACAATCTACGGTACGGCAGCATCAGCAGGCATGCTTGATGAAAACGGTGATCCTATAAGACTTAACCAGTCTATGATGTGTGACTCAATTGGTACAGTATCCGGTGCTTTACTTGGTACTTCAACCTGTACAACCTTTGTTGAGTCTGCTTCAGGTGTAGGTGCCGGAGGTAGAACAGGACTTACAAGTGTAATTACAGCACTTTGCTTTGTAGTATGCTTATTCTTAAGCCCTCTTGCAAGCATTATTCCAAGCTGTGCAACAGCTCCTGCACTTATATTTGTAGGTGTTCTTATGGCTAAGAACTTTGCAAATGTTGATATGGATGATATGCGTTCAGCAGTTCCTGCTTTCCTTGCACTTATTATGATGCCGCTTACTTACTCAATATCAAACGGTATCGGACTTGGTGCAATCGCATATGTAATTATCACACTCTTTAGTGGTATGTTTACAAAGAAAGATATTGTAGTTACGGTTATAGCAGCACTTTTCGTATGTAAGTTCATATTTGTAACAATGTAGGTTAAACTACGGCTGCTATTGAAGGAAAATAATAAGCAGGTGGATAGAGAACTAACCATCGATTTGTTAAATCAAGGCACTCAAATTCTTTATAGGTGCTAAAAATCGAAAACTCGCTACGCTCAAACAGTTCGATTTTTTTAACGCACCTATTTCGAATTTGAGTTGTTGATTTGAAACAAATCGGGTTAAATGTTCTCTATCCACCTGCTTATTTATTTTTCCTTATAGCAGCCTGTATATGTGGAGTTGTGTTTGATGTGGTATCGTGTTTAGTATGTGGATATGTAAATCTTATTTTGATTATATTATAGTCGTAGAAAAATAAAAAATGTTTATAGTGTATTTTGCACAAATTTGCTTGTTTATTTTGATGAAATTGCTGTATAAGTCGCAGAAATGCTTGTATTATGAGGTTTCACGTGCTATTCTATTATAGATATATTAGCGTGTTCACTGATTTTATATTTTAGTTCTTTGTTTTGTGTTACTTAATAATCATAAAAAGGGGAGGAAATTACATGAGGAAATCAAAAAGGATTTTGAAAAGAGTTCTTTCTGTTGTAACAGCAGCCTTGATGGTGGTCGGAATGCTTAGCATCGGTGGAACCCAAAGAAGTATGGAGGCAGTCAAGGCAGCAGAACCAAATATTGATGCTGCAAGTCAGGTGAATTTTAGTACTATTTTAGGCCGAGCAGCCAACTATGGACTTTTGGCAGCACGTATAAATCAGGACAGCCATATGGAAACTACCATAGCAACCAAGATTTTAAAACCAAAGGGAGCAAATGAAATTGATTTATGTGGTGCCGATCCTGTATGGATTTCTATAGCATCGTTGGATTTGTCTGAGAACAGCAATACATATCCTCTTGATTTTGGTTCAAAAATATATCAGGGTGCTTCAAGCATGACATACTATCTTGAGACCACTGCGGATGTGTATGCTAAGGCAAAAACAAAAGCTGTTGACCCTGGACATGTTAATGCGGATATTGTTCTGATTGAACGTTTTCAAGCTGAAATAGAAGCCAGTGTAAATACTATGCAGACAGAGATAAAAGCTAAGTCTGATGAGTTAAAGGCTAAAACAGGTTTAAATATTGATGATATCGGAAGTGGTTCGGCAGGTAATTATACCATTGATCTTACAGGAAAAGGATATGAAGGAAAGACGGTTTATATCAATGTTCCTGATGGTCATGCGATACAAACCTCTTTAAATGCAAGTGAAGGTTTAAAGATAAAAAAAGATGATAGTACTGTTATAGTATTTAATCTGGAAGGTACTGATATTTCCATGAACAAGTATAATGTTAACGGTATTACAACTGAGCAGACGTTTGGCGGAGAAGAGTCAGATCATAACAAATCTGTTGATAAGAGTATATGTCAAAAGATTGTTTGGAATATGCCAAATGCAACAAATGTAAGCCTTGATACAACTGCAGGATTATTTATCATACCTCAGACAACCGCAGTTATTAATCAGAAGACATCTGCCGGATGGATTGCTACAGGTGGAACAATTAATGTAAATGGTGAGTTCCACTATATATATCATGACAGAAGTACAGCAGCTAATAACCAGTTATCTTTTGGTGTTAGAAAGGCTTTTACAAAGAAGTTAACATCTGCCGAAGCAGAAGCAAATGAGGTTGGTACAATAAGTGCAGATGAGGATGAGTATACATTTGAAATTTACGAGAGTAACAGCAACTATGATGTAACAGGTACTCCTTATGCAACAGTTGCAAATGATGCTAATTCAAAAGTTTCTTTCCCTGTATATACATTTGATGGAGCAGGAGACTATTACTTTGTTATAAAAGAAAAAGCCGGAACTACAAAGGATTATATACAAATTGCAGATGGTGAGATTGATTTTAAAATAACTGTATCTGTTGATGCAAGTGGTAATTACTCTTATAAGTACTCATCAAGTAAGTATGCAACAGCTGCAGATAAGCAGGCTGGTAATTCGATTACTACACATACTAATGAATCGGTTTCGCCTCCTGAACTTACATTTGGTAGATTTTATAATGAGGTTAATGTAGGAAATCTTGAGATTACAATAAGAGATGAGGATACAAAGGAGCTTGTTCACGGAGCTAAGGTTAAGGTAACGGATCCAAGTGGCAAGATTGAAGAATATACAACTGATGCAAATGGTAAGATTACAATTGAGAATTCACCTATAGGCAATCATAGTATTGTGGTGACAGAGGTGCCTGCAAACTATAGAGTTACAACAGGCGAAACAGCAACCGTTAAGGTTGAGGAGGGTAAGACAGTAACTCATGAAGCAGAAGTTACCACAACAGGCGGTCTTAAGGTAACTGTACTGGAAGAAACCACAGGAAATCCGGTTAAGGATGCTGTTGTAAGGGTTACCAATAAGGAAACAGGTGATTATTCAGACTATACGACAGATGCAAATGGTGTCATATCCGTAAACCCTATAGATACCGGTAAGTATGATGTTGTTGTCACAAAGGTGCCGGAAGGAAAGAAGGTAACTGTTGGAGAAACAGAAACTCTTACCGTTACAAAGGGAGCTATTGCAGAACATACTGCTAAAATCAATAACAAAAATACAGGTAATCTTGAAATAACCGTGAAAGATGAAACTACCGATAAGCCGGTACCTGATGCATCGGTTGACATTACCGATCCTTCAGGAGATAAGGACACGCATATAACGGATAAAAGTGGTAAGATTAGTCTTACGGATGTGCCTGCCGGAGATTATACTGTAGAGGTAACAAAAGTTCCTGACGGGTATACCGTAACCACAGGTAAAAAGACGACGATAACAGTTAAGGAAAACGAGACTGTAACTGATGAGATAAAGGTTACCAACAGTGTATCAGCCACTGAAGCGACAAAGACACCTAACAACACATCAAACGTTACCTCGACCAATACTTCTGATAAGAAGATAGAAACCAGAGACAACTTCAATGCTAAGACGCCGATTACACTTTGGATTATATCTCTTGCCGGAATTGCGGCTTTGATTTATGGTAAAAAGAAGTATGATATTTTCTAAATGAATTTTTCGACCGGGACATGTCCCGGTCGATTTTTTTCATAAACTTTTCACATATTTTTTCATAAACTTTTCACATATTGTATATTGATATCAGACTGTTTTTTTAGGTATAATATAAGCTATGATTTAATGGGAAAATATGTAATTTGAAAGGAAATATAATCAGTTATGTTAAAAACTCTTGGAAAGCACATTAAGGAATTTAAAACCGCTTCCATACTTACACCTATATGTATGATTTTTGAAGTAATCTTTGATATGATCATTCCGCTTTTAATGGGAAAGATTGTTAGTAACGGTATAGAAAAGGGAGATATGGATTACATAGTTAAAACCGGAATTGCGATGATTGTTCTGGCGTTGCTTGGACTTGCTTCCGGTATACTGGGAGGTGTGTTTGCTGCAAAAGCATCGACGGGATTTGCAAGAAATTTAAGAGAAGCGATGTTTAATAATATTCAGACATTTGCATTTTCCAATATAGATAAATTCTCTACTTCGGGACTTGTAACCAGACTTACCACAGACGTTACCAATGTTCAAAATGCATATCAGATGCTTATCAGGATGTGTATAAGAGCTCCGTTTTCGATGATAATTGCTATGATTATGGCATTTACTATAAATGCGAGAATAGCAAGTATATATCTTATAGCAGTTGTATTTCTTTCTTTATTCCTAGTATTCGTTATGTCAAAGGCGATGAAGTATTTTACAGAGGTATTTAAAATATATGATGATTTAAATGAGAGCGTTCAGGAAAATGTATCAGCGATAAGAGTTGTAAAAGCTTACGTCAGAGAAGATTATGAAAACGAGAAATTTAAGAAGGCCAATAATAATCTTTACGGAATGTTTATAAAGGCTGAAAAGATTATTGCATTTACTATGCCTACCATGATTGCAACAGTAAATGCTACTATCCTTGCCATAAGCTGGGTTGGAGCTCATATGATTATCTCACATACAGGAGGACTTGATACAGGTGATCTCGTAAGTCTGCTTGCGTATTGCATGAATATTCTTATGAGTCTTATGATGCTTGCCATGATATTTGTTATGGTTACTATGAGTATGAGCTCCGGCAAGCGTATAGCTGAGGTGTTAAATGAAACTCCTGATATAGTCAATCCGGACGATCCTGTTATGGAAGTTCCGAATGGTGATATTGATTTTAAAAATGTGAAGTTTGCTTATAATAAAAGTGAAGGAGGGGGATATGTTCTTGATGATATCAACCTTCATATAAAGTCCGGTGAAACTATTGGGATTATAGGCGGAACCGGAAGCTCCAAGTCGAGTCTGGTTAATCTTATAAGCAGACTATATGATGTGTCAGATGGTACACTTAGTGTAGGCGGCATAGATGTAAAGAAATATGATCTTGAGGTTTTACGTAATGAGGTTTCGGTGGTGCTTCAGAAGAATGTATTATTTAGTGGAAGCATATATGATAATCTTCGATGGGGTAATAAGGAAGCGACTGATGAGGAGTGCCGGGAGGCAGCACGCATGGCTTGCGCCGATGACTTTATAGAAGCTTTTCCGGATGGATATAATACACATATCGAACAAGGCGGTACCAATGTATCAGGCGGTCAGAGACAGAGACTGTGTATAGCGAGAGCACTTCTTAAGAAACCTAAGATTCTTATACTTGATGATAGCACCAGTGCCGTTGATACTGCCACTGATGCAAAGATAAGAAAAGCATTCAGGGAAGTAATCCCCGGTACAACAAAGCTGATTATAGCCCAAAGGATAAACAGCGTTCAGGATGCAGATAGAATTATAGTTATGGATGAGGGACATATAAATGGAATAGGTACACATGAGGAACTCCTTCGTACAAATGAAATATACAAGGATGTATATGAGTCGCAGACGGGTGGCGGCGGCGATTTTGATGAACAGGGAGGTGTACGCTAATGGCTGAAGAAAAGGTTAAGGTTGTCAAAGGTCCGGGCGGCGGAAGATACAGAGGACCTAAGGTTAAAGTTGAAAATGCCGGACAGGTATTTAAGCGTATTATGAGCTATGTTGGAAAAAAATATAAATTTCAGTATATGCTTGTAATTTTCTGTATAGTTGTAAATGTTCTTGCCAATATCCAGGGAACCATGTTTACAAAAACGCTTATAGACGATTATATTACTCCGCTTATGGGAAGTGATAATCCGGATTATTCTGATTTGCTTCATGCTATTTTAAGAGTAGCGGTATT
The DNA here is from genome assembly GCA_902800325.1 of uncultured Lachnospiraceae bacterium. Lineage (GTDB taxonomy): Bacteria > Bacillota > Clostridia > Lachnospirales > Lachnospiraceae > Coprococcus_C. The sequence continues at coordinate 13,706 of CADCDW010000001.1, read as the reverse complement.
TTACCTGTGTGGTATAATAGCAGCATTTGTTCAGCAGCTTACCATGATATATATATCACAGGGAACTCTGCGTGATATGAGGCAGGATTTATTTACTCATATGGAGAGTCTGCCGATAAGCTATTTTGATAAGAATACCCATGGAGATATTATGTCCATCTATACCAATGATATAGATACTTTAAGACAGATGATAAGCCAGAGTATACCACAGTTTGTAAGTAGCGTGATAACGATAGTATCTGTATTTGTAAGTATGATTATTTTAAGCATACCGCTTACATTTGTAACGATAATTATGCTTTTTATCATGCTTAAGGCAAGTACAAAGGTTGCTTCAAAGAGCGGAAGCTATTTTGTTAAGCAACAGGCTAAACTTGGTGAAGTAAACGGTTATATAGAAGAAACTATGAGTGGTCAGAAGGTTGTCAAGGTATTTAATCATGAGGAAGAGAGTAAGGCTACGTTTAAAAAGCTAAACGATGAGCTTTTTGAAAATGCCTATAGTGCCAATAAATTCGTAAACCTTATCGGACCTGTAAATGCACAGCTTGGAAATCTCAGTTATGTGGTATGTGCGATAGTTGGTGGTGCATTTGCACTTAAAGGTTTTTGGGGACTTACGACAGGTGCTTTAATAAGTTTCCTTACATTTAACAGACAGATTAATATGCCTATCAGTCAGGTAAGCCAGCAGATGAATTCGGTTGTTATGGCTCTTGCGGGAGCAGACAGAATATTTAAGCTTTTGGATGAAAAGTCAGAAACTGATGATGGATATGTAACACTTGTAAATGCAAAAGAAGAAAACGGCGAGCTTGTTGAAACTTCGGAAAGAACCGGCCTTTGGGCTTGGAAGCATACCCATCAGGCAGATAAGAGCGTTACCTATGTAAAGCTTACCGGTGATGTGGTTTTTGATGATGTGGATTTTGGATATACAGAGGATAAGCAGGTTTTGTATAATGTTGACCTTTTCGCAACTCCGGGTCAGAAGATTGCATTTGTCGGTTCAACAGGAGCGGGAAAGACTACGATTACCAATCTTATAAACCGTTTTTATGATATACAGGATGGAAAGATCAGATATGATGGCATAAATATAAACAAAATAAAAAAAGCAGATTTAAGACATTCTCTTGGAATGGTTTTGCAGGATACACATCTTTTCACTGCTACTGTTATGGAAAATATAAGATACGGAAAACTTGACGCGACTGATGAGGAGGTATACGCAGCAGCCAGACTTGCCAATGCTGACGGCTTTATAAGAAGACTTCCTGATGGATACGATACAGTCCTTACAGGAGACGGTGCAAACTTAAGTCAGGGACAAAGACAGCTTCTGGCCATAGCAAGAGCGGCAATTGCCAATCCGCCTGTGCTTATACTGGATGAGGCAACTTCTTCAATAGATACCAGAACCGAGAAGATTGTTCAGGCGGGTATGGATGGTCTTATGAAAGGAAGAACCACCTTTGTAATTGCACACAGACTCTCGACAGTTAGGAACAGTGATTGTATAATAGTACTTGAGCATGGTCGTGTAATAGAGCGCGGACCACATGATGAACTTATAGAAAAGAAGGGCAAATATTATCAGTTGTATACGGGTAATGCAGTGGGATAATTAATACTTTATGCAAGCCGGAAAAATGATTGTAAATAGCTTTTAGGGGAGATAAGATGTCTGATAGTATTGAAAAAAAGAAAAAAAGGATATTTGATATAATTCAGATAGGCAACAGAAATGATGTGCCAAGCACACTGTTTGATATATTTATTGTTGTCGTTATAATTGTTAACCTTTTTATAACATTCTTTGATACCTTTGATGAGTCTGCACCATATAAAGATATTCTGGACAGAGTTGAGCTTATAACGATTTTGATATTTACTGTTGAGTATGTACTTAGAGTCTGGACAGCGGAATATTTATATCCTAAAAAGGATTTTTGGAAGGCAAAGCTTAAGTTTATATTTTCATTTAACGGAATTGTTGATTTGCTTACATTCTTTCCTTACTATCTGCCGTTCTTTTTCCCGGCAGGAGTCGTTGCCTTTAGGATGCTTAGGGTTGTAAGGATATTCAGATTATTTAGAATTAACAGTCAGTATGATGCTTTCAATGTAATTTTAAATGTTTTAAATGAAAAGAAGAATCAACTCTTTTCATCTTTGTTTATTATTTTTATGCTTATGGTTTCATCTTCTTTGTGTATGTATAGCATTGAGCACAATGCACAGCCTGAAGCCTTTAAAAATGCGTTTTCGGGTATCTGGTGGTCCATGTCTACACTTCTTACTGTCGGATATGGAGATATATATCCGATAACTACTTTCGGAAAATTTATGGCAATTGTTATAGCATTTTTAGGTGTTGGGATGGTAGCTATTCCGACAGGTATTATATCTGCCGGATTTGTTGAACACTATTCTAAGATTAAACAATTTACTTTTGCGGCAGAGGAAAATGATATTCATTTCATTTCAATACTTATAGATAATGATCATCATTTAAAGGATTGTCTTGTAAAGGATTCCAACCTTCCGGCAGGTATGCTAATAGCATTTATAGTTCGAAACGGACAGGTTGTTATGCCTAAGGGAGATACAAGGATTCTAAAGGATGACAGGCTTGTTATATGTGCAGAGAGATATAGTGATGATAATTATGTAAGACTGAGGGAAACAAAGATTAAGTCAGAAAATCCATGGATTGGAAAAGAGATTAAAGATCTTGATATATCCAGACTCACAACTATAGTAATGATAAGAAGAAAAAATAAGACAATTATACCGACAGGACAGACGGTTATAAAAAATGGAGATATTATAATTTATTACACAAAAAAAACGGATGAGAATATATAATCAAAGTTATATTTAGTTACGTTAAAAAATATATTACCAATTGAGGGAAAAATCGTGTCACGTATAAGAATTTCTTCAAAATATCTAATACCATTAAGTTTTTTTTTGACTATCATAATAGGTGCAATTCTATTGATGCTTCCTGCTGCTTCGGCAACAGGTGAGGCAACAGGTCCGCTTACGGCTCTGTTTACTTCAACTACTTCTGTATGTGTAACAGGACTTGTGGTAGTTGATACATATGCACATTGGAGCTTATTTGGACAGTTTATAATACTTATACTGGTTCAGATAGGCGGACTCGGTGTAGTTGCAGTTGGTTCAATGATTATGCTTGTCGGTAAAAGAAAGTTTAATCTCGGAAGCAGAACACTTTTAAATGATGCTTTGAATGTTGAAAAAAACAGAGGGCTTCTTACTTTTTTGACAAGAATATTTAAGGGAACATTTTTCGTCGAAGGAATAGGTGCAGTTTTATATGCGATTGATTTTGTACCAAGATTAGGTTTTTCTAAGGGTATATGGTCAGCAGTTTTTCAATCGGTTTCGGCATTTTGCAATGCCGGTATGGATGTAGTAGGTCCAAATAGTATGATTGATTTTCATTATAACGGACTTTTGATGACGGTTACTATGGTGCTTATTATCCTTGGCGGGCTTGGGTTTGTTGTATGGTTTGATTTAATTGATAGTATAAAAAATGCAATTAAAAACAGATTATCATTTTATAAAATGCTAAAAAGACTTACGATACACAGCAAGGTGGTTTTGCTTATGACAGGTTTTTTGCTTGTTTTAGGGACAATCGGAATTTTTATTTCCGAATACAGTAATCCGGATACTATAGGTGAAATGAGTCTTGCAGGAAAGTTGTCAAACAGTCTTTTTCAATCTGTGACCTTTAGAACGGCAGGGTTTGCTTCAGTACCACAGGATATGCTGACAGAAAGTTCGTGTTTTATCGGTTATATACTTATGTTTATAGGAGGTTCGCCGATAGGTACTGCAGGTGGTATAAAGACCGTTACATTTTTTTTGGTTATGATGAATGTAACTTCGTATATCAAAGGAAGAAATGAAAATCTTGTCTTTAATAAAAGCGTTTCAACTGAGCTTATGCGTAAGGCTGCAGCTATAGTTTTTGTAAGTATGATAACAGTATTTATTATGACATTTGCTCTTATGGGACTTGAAGGTGTAAATCTGACTGATGCTTTGTATGAGATAGTAAGCGCACTTGCAACTGTAGGCCTTTCAAGAGGTCTTACTCCGTTGCTTGGAAGAGCAGGAAGAATTATTATAATTATATCTATGTATCTTGGAAGGATAGGACCTATTTCCATGGCGTTGTTTTTCATTAAAGGAAATGGTATGGATAACAGAGTCAGACATTCTGAAGGAAAGTTTTATGTAGGATAAAAATGGAGGATGTTATGAAAAAATCTATTGCAGTTTTGGGACTTGGAAAATATGGCAGAAGTCTTGTGGAAAATCTATACAAAATGGGTGCAGATGTTTTGGCTGTTGATGCTAAAGAGGAAATTGTAAATGAAATATCGGATAGATGTACATCTGCTATTTGCGCCGATCTTACAAATGAAGAGGAAGTCATAGCACTTGGACTCAAAAATATGGATATTGTAATTACGGCAATGGGAAGAAATCTGGCTGCAAGTATAATGTCAGTTGCTGTAGCAAAAGAGCAAGGTGTTAAGCTGGTTGTTTCAAAGGCTTCAACTGACAGAATGGCAACGATACTAACCAAGGTTGGCGCCGATAAAATACTTGATCCTGAAGAAGAGGGAGGTGTACGTTCGGCACGAATACTTATGTCATCGCTTTTCAGGGATTTTTTTGAAATAGATGAAAACATGTATATGATTGAGATGCAACCCAAGAAAGAATGGGTTGGAAAAAATCTTATGGAGCTGGAATTAAGAAAAAATTTAAATCTTAACGTACTGGCTGTAAAAGAAAAGGGAGAAAAGTGGAGCTTTGTTGACCCTAAAAAGGCTTTTTCTGATACATGTACAATTCTTATAGTAATGGAAAAAAAGGATATGAAAAAGTGGAAACTTAATTAAAAATAATAATTAAGAATAACTATTTTTTTATAGTTATCTTGAAGATTTTTAATGATTATGATAAACTAAAGAGTATAAAGGAACGAAAACCATACGGCAGCAAAGTTGATTTTTTAGTTGATAGAATGACAAGAGGGGATTATATGAAAAGAGATAATAGAGGTTTTTCACTTGTAGAACTCATAATTGTTATAGCGATTATGGCGATACTTGCAGGCACTATAGCACCGGCACTTATCAGATATATAGATAAGTCCAGAAAGTCCAATGATGTTTCGGCGGCTAAGACGATAAAGACTTCTGTAGAGACAGCGCTTTCATATGAAAAAACATTTGAACTGATGACAACAGGTGATGAAAATACAACTACAGACGTAGATGGAAATACTGTTAAATATGCAGGCTATATAGAGATTGTACCAAATCAGCCACTGCCATCTACAACCGCAGTAATTATTCATCAGTCCAATAATGCAGATGTTGATCCGGCCGGTTTGACAAGTACTCAGGACGAGATAATGGATAACATAGGAGACAAGACTCCAAAGATAAAATATAAAAAGGCAGCAAATGGAACAGTCACCCCTACGCATTATTACGTCTTTTGTACTACCAAGGGTTCAATTGCGGTAGGAATAGGCAAGGGTGTTGGTAATGGTGAGTTCTATCAGCTTGCTCCGGATATCAGCAAGTATTATCAGTAGGATATAGTTTGAGTAAAAAAGGCGCCTCATAAAGGATATTATGAGATGCCTTTTTTTGTGCACATGCCTACATGATGAAAATTGTTACTTCGTGACACGCGGTCGGCGCGGCGGGTGGGATACGTTTTTATCTCCCCTACTCGATTAAGTATATATATTTATATAAGGATATAGTTATGGAAGAAAAAGGATATACAATATTAATAGTTGATGATGATAAAGATTTGTCTTTGCTTATATCCGATATGCTGTTTGACAATGGTTACGGATGTCTTTTGGCAGAAAGTCTGGATGAAGCATATGACATAATTGAAAAAAATAAGGTGCATCTTATTTTGCTTGATATAAATCTTCCTGATGGAACAGGTTTTTCTTTGTGTAGAGAACTTAGGAAGGTTTCGCAGGTTCCGGTTATATTTGCAAGCGCAAGAACTTCAGAGGACGATAAGATAACGGGACTTGATATGGGTGGAGATGATTATATAGCAAAGCCATATTCCATAAAAGAACTTATGTCAAGAATCAGGTCACTTCTAAGAAGAACGTATGGTTTCAGAGAAAAAGAAAAAACATATTGTTTTAAGGCAGGAAAGGACAATATGATAGGTATAGATACAGGAAGACGTATAGTTAAGCGTATAAGTAAGGGTATAGAAGAAGAGGTTGCGCTTTCATTGAAGGAATATGATTTGTTAATATATTTATGTGAACATCAAAAACAGGTTTTAAAAAAGGATAACATTGTAAATGAAGTCTGGGGAGCATTTAACACTGTCGAACCGTCTACGCTTACTGTACATATAAGGTGGCTTAGGGAGAAATTGGAAGATAATCCATCCAAACCGGTTTTTATAAAGACTGTCTGGGGCGTGGGCTATATGTTAGACGAATATGAGGATTAGAGATTTATGAAAAGAAGTAGTATTACAAAAAAGATGATAATTATGGTGTTGATCTGTATGCTCATTTGTACAGCAGCCTTTTTGTACTTTTATATATCTGATGCAGATGATGAGAAGGATGATATATATGCTGACACTATAATTTCGCTTAATGAAATTGATAATATGCTTGATGGTGACATACATATAGTTGATGATGAATCAAATAAAGATAATATTGTTTTTGCCAAGGATGAGATTAAAAAACTTATTATGGAGCTTCGTGATTATAAATCTTATGAAAAGAAAAAGGATAATACCGGTCTTTTGACTTTTTATCTTCTAACTATGTGTTTTATTTTATTTATATTCTTATTGGTTTATATTTTGATTTTAAGGCCTTTTGAAAAACTTGAAGATTTTGCTTCTGAGCTTTCGAAAGGTAATTTTGATGCCGGCTTAAAGTATGACAGAGTTAATATGTTTGGAGAGTTTACATGGGCATTTGATCATATGAGAAGAGAACTTAATCACTCAAGGGAGCGTGAGCAGGAGGCTATTGATAATAATAAAACAATAATCGCAACTCTTTCTCACGATATAAAAACTCCCGTAGCATCTATCAGGGCATACGCTGAGGGATTATCGGAAAATATGGATTCTAATCATGAAAGAAGAAAGCGATATATTGATGTAATCATGAAAAAATGCGACGAGGTATCAAAAGTAACTGATGATATGTTTATACATTCGCTGCATGACCTTGACAGACTGGTTATAAATAAAGATGAAGTTGATTTGAAAAAAGTGATAAATGAGACGATAGAATCTCTTGAAGGTGATAAAACAGATATTGAAGTTAAAGGTGAAATACATTCATTTACGTTATATGAAGCAGATAGTATGAGGATAGCGCAGGTTATAGAAAATATAATTACCAATGCAAGAAAGTATGCATGCAATTCAAAGATAGAGATTTGGAGTATAATAAATAAAGATCAGAATGAAGATGACAATAATAATAATTCATATATATACGATCTTCACATTAAAGATAATGGGCAGGGTATTTCTCCTGAAGATATGCCGTTTGTATTTGATAAATTCTATCGCGGAAAAAACAAAGGCGATAAAAAAGGTGCAGGATTGGGACTCTTTATCGTTAAATATATCATGGAAGAAATGGGTGGAAAGGTTTACTTAAACAGTAGTCGTGAAGGACTTGAGGTAATCCTTTCATTTATGAACCGACAGATGTTATAGAGAAATTTTATACTGTGTATGCTGATAAAAACGAGCATATACAGTATGAAGTTTTATTTTTTATTTCTTAAGGACTTCTTAATAATTTCTATTGTATAATCTCGTTAAAGATATAAGTAAAATTATTGTTTTGCAAAAAAAAGCCTCCTAAGGAGGTCTAGTGCAGCCGTTTCCAAATAAATCGACTATATAACTTGCCTAAATTGACATCTGCTTCGTTGCTCTCACTCGCCGTAGCGTCGACTACGACTCGTTCGTGACGCCTTGCAGAATGACAATTTATGCGGCGTTAATAGTCGAAGTATTTGAAAACGGATGCACTAGAAAACTTATTATACGAGGAGAAATGATTATGAAAAAAACTATTCTTGAAGCAAAAAATCTATGTAAAAGTTTTGCAAATGAAGGTAATCAGGTACACATTCTTAACAATATTGATTTAAAGCTTTATGAGGGCGATTTTACGGTTGTAATGGGAGCGTCGGGTTCGGGTAAATCCACACTTTTGTACAATATAAGCGGTATGGATAAGCCGAGTGACGGGAGCGTATTATTTGACGGTGAGGATATAACCGGACTTTCTGAGAAAAGGCTTGCTAAGCTTAGAGCCTTTTCGTTTGGCTTTGTATTTCAACAAATTCACCTTGTTAATAATCTTACACTCATGGAAAATACTTTGGTTCCCGGATATATGGATAAAGATAAAACAAAACAACAGGTCAGGGAAAGAGCAGATATTCTTTTTGAAAAGATGTCTCTAACGGAGGCAAAAGACAGACTGCCTTCGCAGGTTTCAGGTGGAGAGGCTCAAAGAGCTGCTATTGCAAGAGCGGTTATAAATGAACCTGCGATTTTATTTGCGGATGAACCAACAGGCGCTTTAAACAGAAGTAATACAGGAAAAGTCCTTGATCTTATGAGTATGCTTAACAAAGAAGGTCAGAGTATACTCATGGTAACACACGATATAAAGGCTGCATTGCGCGCAAACAGGCTTATTTACATCGAAGATGGTAAAATATGTGGGGAGATGGAATTAAAGCCTTATTTTGAGCTTACAGGCTTTGATATTGATGGAAGATTTAAAGCTAAAGATAGCGATGATAAGAATTCTTATCTAATAAGAGAAAAAGATATAAATAAGGATGAATTAAAGGATAGAGAAGCCCAGGTCAATGCATGGCTCTCGTCCATGAACTGGTAAGGCGGTGATTGTATGAGAGATATGAATTTGATTATTAAAGGCAATATAAGAAAAAATAAAGCAGCTTATATCACTGTTTTCATACTTATGTTTATTGTTTCGGTATGCTTTGTTACAGTTTTGAGTGTGGTAAATAATACCAAAAAGCATAATTTAAAGGCTATGGAGAAAACAGGTCTTGGAGATATGCTAATCTGGTGCAACGAATATAATTTTGAAAACTTTGAAGAGGCCAAAACAAAACTAAAAAATAAGCTTACAGATTGTGATGCCATATCAGAGACAAAGGCTATAGAGGTTATAGAAACCCTTATAATTGATATAAATGGTAAGGATTATGGCAATACGGTATTTCTTATTGATTATAAGTCAAAGGATGTAAGCTATGAGATATATGATAAGGATGACAATTTAGTTACCGAACCACAGCTTGATAAAGGGGAGATTATAGTTCCGATAAGCTTTAAGGTGCTGTTTGATGTAAATATAGGCGATACATTTACCATAGGTCGTGGTGATGATACTTATGATGTTAAAATAGCATATTTCTTTGAAGACCCTTATATGGGAACTTACCTTATGGGCATAAAGACGCTGCTTATATCGGATTATGACATAGCTTACATAAAAGAAAAGCTTGGCGAACATGCTTATGCAAATTCCGTATTATATTCACTTAAAAAAAGTGATTCTAAGATGAATGATATCGAATTTGAAAAGTGTGTCAATAAGGATACTAATATATCTGCTTATGGATGGATTAGCATTACCAAAAAACAGTGCAACACCTATATGATGATGATTGTCAATATATTTTCCGGAATACTTATAGGATTTATAATCCTGCTTGTTGTAATAGCCATAATAGTTCTCGGACACAATATAAGCAACAGCATAGAAAAGGACTATGTAAATTATGGAATTTATAAAGCAGTTGGCTTAACAAACGGCAAGCTCAAATTATCTATAATGTGTGGATATATTTTAACCTGTATACTCGGATTTATAGCAGGTACTCCTGTTGCCATACCGATTATAAAGCTTGTAAATAAAATACTAAGACCGGTAGGTGGCACTTATGTAGAGGCAGATGCTGATATAGGAGTAAGTTTACTTGCTATGCTGCTTATACTTGTTCTGGTTGGAATATATATAATGATAAAGGTGGCAAGGATAAGCAGGGTAACGCCTGTTATGGCGTTAAATGAAGGAAGGGCAGATGTACATTTTTCATCTGTTTTAAGGCTGCCTATATCAAAGAAGCTTCTTAATACATCTCTTGCCTACAGACAGCTTATCTCAAGAAAAAAGCAGTATATAAGTGCAGTTATAATTACGGCGCTTTTGGTAGTGTTCATGGTGCTTATCAATCAGACTCTAAGCTGGATGTCAGATGGGGATGGAAAATGGATGTCTGAGCTTTTTGACCCTGTATCCTATGATATGACTGTAACGGGAGATAACTATATTGATTTAGAAGCCCACAGAGGAGAAATAGACAGGTTGATTGAGGAATATAGCGGATATACAAGGTTTCATGCCCAAAATAAGTATCTTCTTTTAGAAGATGCAAAGATAAGCTGTCTGCTTATAGATAATCCCGAGGCTATATCTAACATAACCAAGGGTAGAACCTGCCTGTATGATAATGAGGTTGTATTTACGTATTATCTTGCAAATGAGCTTGGAGTAGGCATAGGAGATACTGTAACGATAGGAGAATATGACGAAAAGGAGGAATATATCATAACCGGACTTGTAACTGGTGGGAATGATGCCGGCAAAAGCTTTATGATGAGCTGTAAGGGCTATGAAAAGCTTGTAAAGGATGCAAGCTGGAACTGGATATTAGATTATTATTCTTTGGATGATACGAAGGCTATAGATGAGATAGTTGATTTAATAAATGAAAAGTATGGTAAATACAATATAAAGGCATATAAAGAGTATTATGATATGTCAAATGATCCTATAACTATGGCGATAGACGGAATATCAGTAGTAATCTATGTCCTTTCCGCGATATTTATCATAATAACGGTGGTACTTGTATCAGGCAAGATGTATGAACGTGAAAAGAAGGATTATGGAATCCTAAAAGCCTGTGGCTTTGATGCAGGAAAGCTTAGAAGTCAGTTCGCCCTTAGATTTATGTTTGCCTCCGTAGTCGGTTCTTTGTTTGGCATAGTGCTTGCACTCATATTTGGGGAAGATATTATGAGTATGATATTTAGAATGTTTGGTGTTATGCATATTGATTTTAGCTTTGGTTTACCTGCACTTATAATACCTGTTGGTGTGATGGCACTTATGTTTTATACATTTGCATATCTTGTATCAAGAAAGATAAAGAAGGTAGAAACAAGAGTGCTGGTGGTTGAATAGAGCTAATCTAAATATATCTTTATGAATAATAATATAATAAATTGATATACTATAAAGTATAATAATAAAAGGGTAGGCATATATGATGCTTATCCTTTTTCAAGTGTTAATTTTTATGGGCTTTAAGCAATGATATATGAAAAAAGATATATAATAAGGAGTAAGATTATGCGTAGTTCAACAGAAACATATCATGAGGTTGCCGAAAGATGCAGTGCTTACGATAAGAAACATTATCAGGATAGCTTTACCAATATAGCAGGAGACAATAAGAGCTGTCTTAACTGCAGACATTTTGCTGATGATGAGTATTGCAGACTGGATTTATATGATCCAATAGTGAAAAATATAAAATAAACACGTAAGGGCATAAATAATACAAAAAGTAAAAAAATATACCTGTAAGGGTATAAAAGACACGACAATTCAATAAAATACACCCTATAAGGTATAATATTGTTTAAAATGATTGACATTATACCTTATAGGGTGTATTTTTATATAAAGAATTCTATGAATTTTAAAATCTTGTTAATAGTGAGGCGGAAAAATGAGTGTTATCGGTGATAAAGTTAAGATTTTAAGAAAAGAGGCAGGACTTACACAAGAAGAATTTGCATTAAGGTCCGGTCTTGGATTAAGGTTTGTAAGAGAACTCGAACAGGGTAAGGATACCGTAAGACTTGATAAAGTAAATCAGGCACTTTCTATGTTTGGTATGGAAGCGATTCCTGGGATAATACAACAGTTGGATGATGAGGAGAAATAAAATATATGGATGATATCAGAAGGGCATACGTATATACGCAAAAAAAATATGCGGGAATTTTGAAGGAAACAGATGAGGGGTATTCATTTGTATATGATAAAGATTATCTTAAGTCTGAAGAGGCATTGCCTGTAAGCATAACTCTACCTCTCAGAGAGGAAGAATATATTTCAAAAACATTATTTTCGTTTTTTGATGGTTTGATACCGGAGGGGTGGCTGTTTGAAGCAACAATAAAAAACTGGAAGCTTGACAGAAATGACAGATTTGGAATAATGCTTGTAACATGCAGGGATTCTGTTGGAGATGTGGAAATCTTAACTGAAATGAGGTGATTTAATTGAGGTGTCTTTGCTGCGGAAAAGATTTAGGTGAAAATGAAAAAAAAGATGGATGGCATAAAAGATGTATAAAATCTTTTTTTAATATTCCTCATATGCCTGAGTTGGATATATCTGATAAGGTTCTTGATAAAATCGCAAATGAGAATGTTAATAAGGGAATGACGATTCCGGGTGTACAAAAAAAAATATCAGTACATCTTAGTAAAGATAATAAATATCGACTTACCATAGTTGGTTATCCTAACGGATATATTTTAAAACCACAGTCAGATGATTATATGGATCTTCCTGAAGCAGAGTATCTTTGTATGCAGATGGCTAAGGAAATCGGGATTGAAACAGTAAAAAACGGACTTATTAAAATTAAAAATCAATATGCATATATAACTAAAAGATTGGATAGAGAAATAATAAGAAAAAAAAATGACGAAATAATCAATTTATATGCTATGGAAGATTTTTGTCAGTTATCCGGAAGACTTACAAATGATAAATATAAGGGCTCGTATGAACAGTGTGCAAAGATAATCGGCAAGTATTCATGCCGGCCGGGACTTGATATGACAGAATTTTTTTTACGGCTTGTATTTTGCTTTGTAACAGGAAATTCCGATATGCACCTGAAGAATTTTTCGCTCATTGAAAAAAAACCAAAAGATAGAAATTATGTTCTTTCTCCAGCGTATGATTTACTGCCTGTTAATATTATAATCCCAGAGGATGATGAAGAGATGGCTTTGATGATGTGTGGAAGAAAAAAGAATTTTCATAGAAAGCATTTTCTTGAATTCGCCGAGAATATAAGTATTCAAAAAAATGCAGCCGAGAGAATGATAAAAAAAATAGTTTCTCATTTAGATGTATTCATTAAAATGTGCGACGAGTCGTTTATTTCACAGGAAATGAAAGAAAGTATGAAAGAATTGATGATAAAGAGAGTTGATGTGATTGCGTGAATACTATAATAAAAGCATAATCCAAAGATATAGGATTATGCTTTTATTTACTATTTATCTTATTGATAATGTATTATATATGATATTTATTGCTTTCCTTATCTTCATAATAACCATTATCCACGTTTTTGGTTTGCTTCATTATTCATTTGAAAGATTTTTCGTAATGTAAATGATGTTCCGTATGCGATTGCGCCAAATATAAGTAACAACCATAAATACCAAATGTATATAAAAATAAT